>JAJEAQ010000673.1 GCA_022822685.1 Trichodesmium sp. jk18x7bins.61 | reverse complement strand
AGGCTGTTTTCGATCTTTTTCGTTGCCGAATGAGATGTGGTGTACTGTTCTTTGATGGGTGACTTTATGTTGAGCCTGTCGCCGACGCGGCAGCTACAGGGTAGGGGATAGAAATCCCGAAGAGGTTTGGTGTCTCGGTTCTGTTGACCTGTTTCAGGTCGCGCGTAGCTTACACTGGTTATGGTCGCATTGCAACTTTGAGTGAGGAAGTGCAGGAGCCACGGCGTACTATTCCCAGAGCGATCGCTTTAACTATGCTTGTCACCATGCTCTTATATATGTCAATCCCTATAGTTACTGTTGGGGTTGGCCAAAAAGTAATTAATCAATTGTCCCAAACAGGTGCAAGTTTAGCCGCACCTCTAGAAGTTATTGCCAAAGTTGGTTTAGGAGTTCCGATAATTGCTAATTTGATTGCTGTTGCAGCAATTACAGCAATGTTGGGAGTGCTGTTGAATCTGACTCTAGGTTGAGCGCGGGTTTTATTAGCAATGGGGCGTCGTCGAGCTCTGCCCAAGGTAGTTGCTAAGTTAAATAATTCTCAGACCACACCTTATGTAGCTGTGTTAGTAGTGGCAGTAGCGATCGCTTTTTTAGTTTTGATTGGTGATGTAAAAACTACCTGGTCTTTTAGTCCATTTAATGTCTTGATTTATTATGCGATTACTAATTTTGCAGCTCTTAAACTACCTGAATCAGAAAGATTTTATCCTCAATGGTTAGCTTGGGTGGGTTTAGCATCTTGTTTATTTTTAGCATTTTGGGTTGAACTGCAAATTTGGTTAATAGGTTTAGGATTAATTTTAGTAGGTTTAATTTGGCATAGTTTAGTTCATAAATTGGTGACTGATTAAAATTTATCTAAAGTTTTTAGTTATATTTTTACACCCAAACTGTATTTTTAACTTACCTGGCGCTCAGTCTCGCGCTCTCCCATCCCCGATGCTCACGAGACGAGAGAGCGCGTCAGTATTTAGGCATCTCCACAAATCATACTTCTTCTGATCAAAAGCGACATACAAAATCCCCCACTATATGCCGTTCCTCTTGTCTTTTTGCCTTTTGCTTCTTCCCTTGAATTAGTGGTGTTTTACCGAACATGAGATTAGTTATTTACCACCATTTTGTTCCTGGTTCACCTTTAAATGGTCCGACAATATCAGAAGTAATCCATCCCCCATAAAAATCCCCTGCTTGAGCTTTTACTAACTCATCATTAACATAACAAGCATCTATCAAACTAGCAGAAAAACTATAGTATCCTTTGAACGGTAAAAAATTAGGAGTTGGATTCAAATATTGCCAGACTGCATTAGCAACATATTTATCACCCACCGATACATCATAGTAGCAAGACAAACCCTTCTATTCACAGAAAGTTTTCCTGGAACTTGGGATTAAATGCTCTAATTTGACATCTTCAGGTGGGATGTAATAAGCAGGAGGATGACTCGTTTCTCAAACTCTTTTAGCTTGATTTGTTTCTGCAAAAACCAGGTCATTAAAAACTATCTTCAGGTGTTTATTTGATCTTCCAAACAAGCTGGACGGGGAGCATCCCAAACGGATTCTTGACCAGGTTTTGGGGGGATTGGATTAGGTTTCATAATTAATAATTTCCTGATTTCAAAAGGAAGCAAAAAGAAACATTTAATATCATGTTCACTTAATTTTAATTACTTGTAAGAAATCTAGTGCTGCACGGCAGGAATCAACCCACACTTTTGACTTTTAACTTCTGCATAGCAGCACTAGGCTTGTAGTTGCGATGCGACGCCCCAATTAATTTCGCTTCATTATTAGGAGCTATGTAAAAATAAGTTGTACAAATTTTATCTAAAATTGATTGTGAATCTAGATTAGATACAGAAACTGTTCAGGTTATTTTTACACAACTCCTTAGTCAACTATTTCTGCTGTATCATCGAACATAATATAATTTTGGATTTGAACTCTTCCAGAAGGGAATATATTATCTACTTTGATTTAGCTTGGGAATAGTTGCTAAAATAACCTTGAAAAACCTGTTTAGCAACAGGAACAGCAGAAACAGAGCCATAACCTCCATGCTCAACAATAACAGCGATCGCTATTTTGGGCTGTTCTGCTGGCCCAAAACCTACATATAGGGAATGAGACTTTTGCCCAATTAACTCTGAAGTACCTGTTTTTCCTGCTGTAAGTGGAATAGTGCCATCACCAAGAGATCCTGCTGTACCATAATCAACTGCATCAATCATGCCTTCTTGAATGGCATTTACATATTCTGGTTTTAAGCCTGTGGGGACAGGTTTCATCTTTGGGGTATGAGTTTCATCTGCAAACAAGTGAGGCTTAACCTGTTTACCACCATTAGCGATCGCTGCTGCTGCTGCCGCCAGCTCTAAAGGTGTAGCCAAAACCATACCCTGACCAATTGCCATAGTTACTGTATCACCTAAATACCAAGCGTCATTGTAAATTTTGCGTTTATCTTCTTCAGTAGGTATCAAAACATTATATGTAGTAGGTATACCTAGAAGGTCTAAATTAATCCCTCCCAAACCAAGCTTATATGCCCATTTAGCTATTTGCTCGGAACCAATAGCCATACCTACCCGATAAAAGAAGGTATTACTACTATAAGCTAATGCAGTTCTAAAATCAATAGGACCATATCCCCCATAATGTTCATTGAACTGGAGCCCTCCAATATAAATTGAGTCAGAAGTTTGGATAATAGAGTCTGGTGAAAATTTGCCTGAGCCCATAGCTGCGGCAGAAGTCACTATTTTAAAAGTACTACCAGGGGGATAACCTTGGAGAGCCCGATTTAGAAATGGTTGCTTTTTACCATGAAGACTTCGCCACTGTGCTTCAGACATAGGTTTTGTGAATAAATTGGGGTTAAATCTAGGATAACTTGCCATTGTTAAAACTTCCCCTGTATTCACATCTAGAATAACTACTGCCCCCTCCCGAAAACCCAGAGCTTTTTCTGCTATCTTCTGAAGGTTCATATCTAAGGTTAACCGTATCGTTTGTCCTCCTTGAGGATCAATTTTTCCAAAACTACCTATTTCCCTATTTTGACCATTTACTTCCTTCAGATGCTTACCCCATTTTCCAGCAAGTATATCATTAGCACTGACTTCAACCCCTAATCTGCCAGTCATCATTCCCATTTGATATTCTGGGTTAGCTTCTAATTCTTCGGATGTCACCTCACCAAGGTATCCAATTACATGGGATGCTAACTGTCCATGAGGGTAATCACGAGTTGATTCTGCTCTAACTTCTACACCAGGAAATTCTACAGCCCTTTCTTGTAGAGATACGAAAGTATCACGACTAACTTCAGAGCTAATTTGTATATTTCTTTCTCCAGAATTAATAGCGTCTTCTATTTTTTGGATAATTTGACTGGCAGGTATATTAATAATTTGGCTGAGTTTTGTTGCAGTAATTTTCCATTGTTCTTTCTGTTGTTCTTTCGGCCATAAATATATAGAACGGGTAAGACGATTAGATGCAAAAGCTTGACCATGCCGATCTAGAATTAGCCCCCGATTAGAAACAATTGTAATTGCTCGAATACGGTTGTTTTCTGCTTGTTCCCTATTCTGTTTACCTTGGAGCAACTGTAGATAGGCAAGACGACTCACTTGTAAACCAATAATGGTTGTCGTCAATAACATTATTAAAATTGTTCGGTAGATTGATGGTGACTGCAGTTCCTGAACTGAGAGGTTATTTTCTTCTATTTTTCGTAATCCAAAAGCAAAAGAAAATTCGCGCGACATGATTTTTGTGATTTATAAATAAAATTTGAGAGTTGATAATTGAATTTTGGGTGAGTTAGAGTAATTTTTGTGAAAAGATTGGATATTTATAGCTTTTATCGAAATCATTAGGTACAGCTTATAATTTACCAGTCTTGATTGAACGTAAATTAATTTACCTCACTCAACTATGAAATGCTATATAGAATAATTTTAACTATTAATATCCTGCACAAGCTGACAGCAAACTACTTATTAAACCAAGCCAAAAATAGTAAAGTTAATTGATAATGTTGGTCTTGTAATTTATTTTATTTTCATTTTTACTAGATGTTTAATTAGCATGATTAGTAGTGACAATTAATCTCCTAAGCACCAAGAAACAACTAGGAAAACTATTGACAGAAATAACCACCTAGGAATATGTAGCCATTGTATAAAGTCCATTGGATTTAAAATCAAGATAGTTGTAAATAGCCAACTGAGTATTAATACCATAGTGCTCAACAATAACGACATAGTATTTTCTAGCAAATTTCAACAAGTTATTTGATTCACATTCGAGTATAATGTTAAATAGTATCCTACACCAAAACAGATTAGGAAGCCCAATACCTGAGCAACCTAAGCTGATAAAATTTAACTCCAACCAGCTCCCTGATTGGGTTGTATCAGGTTTATAAAGTAGCCAAACAATTATCCCTTACCTGAAAAAGGGGACTGTGGCTGAAGTCACCGTGTCATTTTTCGTCCCCCTGCTGATGGTAGATATACCATCAGCTATAGCACGGGTGCTTCAAAGCTCCCAAATGTTTTTAGGTGAATCCTCATGTTTAATACCCTTTTAGCTGACTTCCAAATTATATTTGAGAGAGACCCTGCTGCTCGCAATTGGTTGGAAGTTATCACTTGCTACCCTGGCCTTCAGGCTTTAATGTTGCATCGCTTTGCCCATACCTTGTACTCTCTGAAAATTCCTTTCCTACCTCGCCTAATTTCCCACATAGCCCGCTTTTTGACTGGGATAGAAATTCATCCAGGAGCTGTGATTGGTCAAAGTGTATTTATTGACCACGGTATGGGTGTTGTAATTGGAGAAACTGCTATTGTCGGAAACTATTGCTTGATTTACCAAGGAGTTACTCTAGGCGGTACTGGCAAGGAAGCTGGGAAACGACACCCGACTTTGGGTGAGAATGTGGTGATTGGTGGAGGTGCAAAGGTTCTCGGTAATATTAATATTGGCGATCATGTTCGTATTGGTGCTGGCTCTGTAGTTTTAAGGGATGTCCCTTCTAATTGTACAGTTGTGGGAGTACCAGGGAGAGTTGTGTATAGTTCTGGAGTGAAAGTGAATCCTTTAGAACATGCTAGTTTACCTGACTCGGAAGCTCAAGTTATTCGTGCTTTAGTTCATCGAATTGAATCTCTTGAGCAACAAGTGGAAGGTTTACAAGAGCAATTATCACGGCCTGGTTTGGTGAAGTCTCATGTCCCATGTTCTGTAAATTGTGATGGTTCTCATCTTGAAGACCTAGCAATTCAAGATTTTTTTGAGGGATCAGGAATTTAGCTGAGGAGCCGGAGTTGTCGCACGGTAAAAGCGACTGCCGTAGGAGAGGGCTATATCGTGCGGAAGTAATTCTGGACACAGCATTATAAGTCTTGGCAGGGAATAGGAGCCTGTAGGAGCGTCACGAGTATGTCAAGGATTTATTGCTTGAGTAGACCAAGTTTTACTACTATCGCTTTGATCAAGCAAACGATTTTGTGGTTCCCCTCGTAGCTCCAAGTGATCGACTTTGCTTGGCTCTAGTAATAATAGACAAAAGTTTGACGGGGGAGTCACTGATTTGGGTAGAGGTAATTCAAAAGAGCTGGCTTCTACTCTACTTTTTCCTGGATGAGGCCAGGAAAACTGCTGTCTAGCATTGTCTGAAATTTCTTGCCATGTAGTTTGTCTAGCTTGGTGAAGTTGAGGGTGGGGATGATTGGCTTTAACAAGAGTAAGTCTTCCACTGAGGCGAAATTGTTCTCTGGTTTTGGGAAAATACCAACAGGCTTCACCCCAAGGATTTTGTTCAATTTGCTCTACTTTCTGGCTACGACTGTCAGTGAGAAATTTTAACTGATTCGTTTCTTCTAAAAAACCTCGGAATACAATTGTACGATTGGTAGGTTTGCCTTCAAGATTTACTATTGCTAATTGAAGATAGGGAGCATAGATGAGGCTTCGGTTTCGATGTAAAGCTCTGGCTAGGGGCGATCGCCAAGGTGTTAGTTCTTCTTCCTCCACTGCTTTAAATTCCATTCACATTCTGCCCATCAATTTGTAGTATAAAACGTAGTACAAAAAAACATAGTTATAGCTCAGGATTTAAGTAGTCCTGTATATGTAGTGATAAGTATGCACAAGTATCTCAGTCAATTCAGTGTATTCAAAAAAAACCAGGGAAACTCACTATTCAATGTTCAAACCCCGCCGGGGCGGGCGAGGTTTCGATATCTGGTCATTTGTAGGGAGTAAAAATAACAAACAATGGTTGTGGTTAGCCATTGATATAGAAACCAAAGAAATCGTGGGTTTCTTTCTAGGAGAAAGAAGAGAAAAAGGTGCATGGGGATTGTGGAATTCATTACCTGGTGTCTATAGAACCCATTTGAGATCTTTTTCAAGAAAACAGGACTTACGCAAAAACACTATATATAATAGCAGTTCTCAGCCTTGGTGAGGTACAAAAATCTACTGCTTTAGTAGTCACCGGTAAATCAGTATTAATATAAATTAGATCAAGTCCCATTAATTAACCTCGTGTATTTGTAGGTAGGGTTGAGTCACCCCAAACCCAACATCAATCTTGAGTAGGGATTGGGTTTCCCTAGGCTCAACCCCACCTACTTTTATGATGGTTAATTTGCCGGATTTGATATCACTGGCAAAAGTCCTTGTGATTAGCGCTTGTAAGCCAGTCTATTTGTAGGTAGGGTTGAGTCACCCCAAACCCAACATATTGCCTTGAAAAACTTAGTAATCGAAGTCGCCACCACCCATGCCAGCGCCAGCAGGAGCACCTTCCTTCGGTTCAGGCTTGTCAACAACAATGCACTCAGTTGTTAATACCATGCCAGCAATAGAAGCAGCGTTTTGCAGAGCTGAACGAGTTACTTTAGCAGGATCAACAATACCAGCTGCAAACAAATCAAGAAACTCATTAGTTGCGGCATTAAAACCAGTATTGAAATCCTTCTCTTTCACACGCTCGGCAATCACAGCACCATTCTGACCAGCATTTTCAGCAATGCGTTTCAGTGGAGCCAACAGAGCTCGACTAACAATCAAAGCACCAGTCAACTCTTCAGCTTGTAGACTCTCATTTGCCCAATTTTCCAAATCAGGAGCTAAGTGAGCTAGAGTTGTACCACCACCAGGCACAATACCTTCTTCTACAGCAGCCTTAGTTGCGTTAATAGCGTCTTCTAAGCGCAACTTACGGTCTTTCATTTCAGTTTCAGTAGCAGCACCAACTTTAACTACTGCTACCCCGCCAGCCAACTTAGCTAAACGCTCTTGTAACTTTTCTTTGTCATAGGAAGAATCAGTTTCATCCATTTGACGGCGAATTTGTTCGCAACGAGCTTTTACTTCTTTTTCGTTACCTTCTGCAACGATGGTGGTGTTATCTTTAGTGATGGTGATGCGACGAGCTTTTCCAAGCATCTCTAGCTTAGTATTTTCTAATTTCAAGCCAGCATCTTCAGTTATAACTTGACCACCTGTTAATACGGCGATATCTTCTAACATAGCTTTACGGCGATCGCCAAAACCAGGAGCTTTGACAGCAGCAACATTCAACACACCCCGTAAACGGTTAACCACCAAAGTAGCTAAAGCTTCTTTTTCAATATCTTCAGCTATAATTAACAGCGGTTTGCCAGAACGAGCAACTTGTTCTAATACTGGTACTAAATCTTGTACTAAAGCAATTTTCTTATCAGTGAGCAAAACCTGAGGCTCTTCAAGAACAGCTTCCATCCGCTCCATGTCTGTTGCGAAGTAAGGAGAGATGTAGCCCTTGTCAAAGCGCATACCTTCAGTGATTTCTAGTTCAGTCTGCATTGACTTCCCTTCTTCTAAAGAAATCACACCTTCCTTGCCCACTTTATCCATTGCTTCGGCAATCATCTGACCTACTTCTTCATCGTTGCCAGCAGAGATAGCACCAACTTGAGCGATCGCCTTAGAATCTTCGATTTGACGAGCGTGGGCTGCAATTTTTTCTACTAGGAAACCAGTGGCTTTGTCAATACCACGCTTGAGAGCGATGGGGTTAGCTCCTGCTGCCACGTTGCGTAAACCTTCTTTAACCATGGCGTGGGCAAGAACAGTTGCAGTAGTAGTTCCGTCTCCTGCTGCATCATTAGTTTTAGAAGCTGCTTGGCGAATTAGGGAAACACCTGTATTTTCAACGTGGTCTTCTAATTCGATTTCTTTGGCAATAGTCACACCATCATTGACGATTTGAGGAGCGCCAAATTTTTTCTCTAGAACAACATTGCGTCCTTTCGGGCCAAGAGTTACGGCTACTGATTCAGCCAGGATATCCATGCCTTTTTCTAAGGCGCGACGAGCATTTTCGTTGTAGATTATACGTTTAGCCATAGTTGTATTTCTTCTTAATTAGTAGTTTGGGATTTTGATTTACTGTTTGTTCATAGTTAGTTGTTTTAGCACTTTGGCAAACATCAAATATGGAGAGCTAGTTTGCTAGTGCTATACAACAACTTCACAACTTTTAGTTGACAATTGCGAGAATATCTTTTTCTGCCATGAGGACATATTCGTCACCACCAAGCTTGATGTCTGTGCCTGCGTATTTGGAGTAGAGAACTTTGTCTCCTACTTTCACTTCCATTTCTGAGCGGGAACCATCATCATTGCGCTTACCAGGGCCAGCTGCTACAACTTCACCTACTTGGGGTTTTTCTTTTGCTGTGTCAGGTAAAAGAATGCCACCTGCTGTTTTTTCTTCAGATTCGCTAACTTTAACGAATACGCGATCGCCTAAAGGCTTTACAGTTGAAACACTTAGTGTTACTGCTGCCATTATCTTACCTCCATATAAGTTCTATTATTATTTGAGAGGCTATTAAACTATTAGCTTTGTTTTAGTTTTTAGCACTCTCACCATCTGAGTGCTAATTTAGCTGAATCAGAGTTGCGATCGCAACTAATTAAGCTGTACGGGTTTCCGAACTCAGAAATAGGGTATTTCGCTAATCGTTCAAATATAATGGCCAAAAATCAAATAACTCACATCGGTATTCTTCCGGAACAAGCTAAAATTATACTAGTAAGTCGAAAATTTTACTGAAGATGTCCAAGTCATTTATTTTTAGAAATTAAGACATTTGACAAAAAAAAGACAGAATTAAAGATTTAGTAGGGTGTAGAAAAAATCTATGAAAGATCGTCTAGTCAAAAAAACTGAAAAAGCTGGGACTGAAATCCAGGTAGGGGAATACCAAGGAAAGTCTAAGCAGAACAATATTGACCCAGAGGCCTGTCCTAACTCTCTAAGCAGTTGCGTCCAATCTCTCGGGCTGGGTAAAATTCAGCGACATATTTTTATTTGTGCTGACCAGACTAAACCTAAGTGTTGCTCAAAAGAGGTTGGTCTAGAAGCGTGGAATTATCTCAAAAAACGTCTGAATGAATTAAAACTAGACCGGGTTAATGCTAACCTGCCTAGCTGTATATTTCGTACCAAAGCTAACTGTTTACGAGTTTGTTGTCAAGGTCCAATTATAGTTGTTTATCCTGAAGGAGTATGGTATCATTCCGCAACTCCTCCTGTGATTGAAAGAATTATTCAAGAACACTTAATCGCTGCTCAAATCGTTGAGGAATATGTTTTTTTGATTCATCCTCTGGCAGAATCAACCATTATTCCATCAAACAATTTTAATTGATTCAGTAGCTAAAAGTTATCAATTCACAAATATTTATACTCCTGGCAAAATAGTCAGTAATTTAGGAATAAGTAAAATTCACCATAACTTCTCATAATATTTAGTAGTCAATACTGTCAGGTTCTCATATATTATGATCAACAGTAGTGGAAATCATTTTCCACAACGACAAAACTATTATCCAGTTATATCTACCAAAATTATAGAACTATATAATTTAGCCTAGAATCTAGAATCTATAATCAATAATAGATAGGGGCTCGATCCCCTTTGAGGATTAGATGCAGTCCAAGCCTGATGGGCAAGGATTTATATTAATTGATAAGGAAAGTGGCAAATTCCCTCTAATTCCTTAACCTGTCATCAAAGATGGTGGGGTAGATACCCCTCTATGAAGCTAATGTTTGCGAGAATCAAAAAAGTGAGTTCTTCAAGATGAAGGAAAATAATACTACAGACCAAAAACGCTTAATGTTGGTTGATGATGATTCTAATTTAATCTTATTAGTTAAAGATTATTTAGAATTTCGTGGTTATCAGGTAATGACAGCAGAAAATGGCCTTGAAGCTTTAGAACTGCTGAAAACAGAAGTTCCTGACTTGATTATCTGTGATGTGATGATGCCAGAAATGGATGGGTATATCTTAGTGGAGAGGATTAGAGAAAATCCAAACACAGAATGGGTTCCAGTGCTGTGTTTATCTGCTAAGGGTCAAAGCCAAGATCGAGTTAAGGGTCTAACTACTGGGGCTGATGTTTACATAGTGAAGCCATTTGAACCAGAGGAATTAGTGGCTCAAGTAGAATCTTCCCTGAAGCAAGCATCTCGCTTAATTAAATATCAAAGTTCTGGAACGAGCAGTAGCTCAAAAATCCAGGCACGCCCAAAGGTAGAATTAACTCCTACAGAGGAAAAGGTAATTCAACTGGTAGCTCAGGGTATGGCCAATCGTGATATTGCACAAACCATGGAAGTCAGTCAAAGAACTATTGAGAGTCATGTCAGCAATATGCTTGGTAAAACTGGTTTGCACAATCGCACAGAATTGACTCGTTGGGCTATGGAAAGTAACAAGGCTTAAGTAGAATTCCCTGGGTATTTAGGGCAAGTCAGAATTGTCCGTCTGGCTCTATGGAGTTTATATATTAGAGGGCTGTAATTTCCTACTGCCCTGGGTTTTCTGTATTTCTAAGCTCTGATTCATAAACTGAGCTGAAACCATGATTTAACATAGCTTTCAGGAATTTAGGCTCTATTAACCTATAAATTATAAAACCTTTGTATGACAAAGCCATCAGCCTCTTAATATTTATTTTATAAATCTGCTCTAAACTAGGCATACATAGTTATAGTTATTGAGCTAATTCTTAGAAATTAGATTAATCAATCATACTCAAATCATGGGCTTGGGCTTAATTGAAGATTATGGTCTCTGTTGTATGAAAATGTAGAAGGGGATCAAAAAAATTAAACGCTATACAAAAAAATATTTTGTTACAAAAAAATCTAGAATCTAGAACAGCTAGAGGCATTAAAATTAGGGGTATATAAAAATATTATTGTTTATGATATTAAGGTAGTTATTTGCATTTTAAATGTGAAATATGCAGGTAAAAATAGTAAATTTATATAGATTAAATACCATAGTATTAGTGATAAAATTTTTGCTAAAAATATA
>JAJEAQ010000699.1 GCA_022822685.1 Trichodesmium sp. jk18x7bins.61 | reverse complement strand
TGTCAGGTCAAGGATGGGAGAAAAAGCGTTTGAGCAGGGAGCCTCCCTGCTCAACGCTGTTCTGTAATGGAACAGATAGGGATACTCTTCGAGAAGCCTGAGCCTACAAAATTTGTCCCTGACCGAAAGGAAAAGCCGACTTCTCCTGAGTCTCATGGGAAAGACGCTCAGACAAAAGAAACTTAAGGTCGACAAAAGTTAGATGTCATTTCTGACAAAGGTCGTTGAAGGACAATTGGAATGGAGCCAGATTGACTGGAATAAAGCCAGGAAAATTGTTAAGAATCTACGTCAAAGAATCTTTGCAGCAAGAAACTTGGTCAGTGGAAGCGGGTCAAGAACCTGCAGAAACTGTTACCAAGTTAAAAGGCTGTTTGTGAGGCTGGAGCGGAATGATGGGAAACTGTCACGTTCCGTTCTTAGGGGAAGAGAGAGAAGCAATTCTTGTTGAGCCTGTAGCTTTAGCTAAAACAGGGAGCCGACAGGCTCAACCTTACCCGACGAACAGGAGAATTGATCCTGAAAAATAATTAAAATAAAAGGTTTTCCACGTGGCCAAAAAGTTAAATTATTTAGGGCTACTGTTTCTCCAAACAGAACAGAATATATTGTCACTAATGACTTAAGTAAATCCTCTATATATGATAGCGAAGCGACTCTGAAAGAGGCTGTGGAATTTTACTCACAAACCAGATGTAAAATAGAGGAATTTAATCGATAAATTAAGCAGTTAACAGGTCTATAATTTTGTCAATGTTCATGCAAGAATTCAACTAAATCATATTGATTGTGCCATGAAAGTTGGGAAAACTTTTAAAAATTAAGCTGGAAAAATGGGAAAAACTATTTATCAAATTCAACATTAATTATTGTCAAATAATCTAATCAATGAACTGAAATATAAAGCAATAAAATTTATGGGAATTTCAATTTGTAGGGTAATTTTTTAGTGGATAATTAACTGTTTTTAGGAAGGTTTCATAATGCTAAAAACTTTTGAGGCGATCGCTCAAGCTATTGTGGCGATCGCCAAGATTAGTAGGCGCTAGATATAGCGTAGTTCGTAAGTCCTGTTCAAGTAAAAAAGAAGACTTATTGAAAATGGGGTGAGTTGGCGAAAGCGGTAGCGATCGCTAACTTCCCCTCCATGTTTAGGTGAATTTTTATTCAAAACAAGAGTTTATTAAAATTCAAAAACATGGTAATAAAAGGGCTAATAATGTCACAAAAAAGACTAATAAAATGAATGTATTAGGTTTTGATCAAGACAAAATAAAGAAACAGTTAATTCCATCTAAAATGGAAACATTAAAAATATTATTGTACTTAATAGCTGAATGTAAAACTGTACAAATATCAAAATTAGCCGATTATTTCCCCCTACCGATCATTCATTTCACGCTTTTTTACACAGACATAGCTAAAAGCTTTACATAGTCAGGGTTTTTGCCTTTTTTTCTGTTATAAAGCGACAAGTCTAATATATGTAAATGCAGCTAGAAATGAGTTTGGCTCTAGTGAGTGTAACCCGCTACTTGCAATGTCTAATCAACCGGATTTCATATTAATTTCTCAAGACAAAAATCTTCTTCATCTGGATGATTGCGCTTTAACATGAAATACCAATTTGAAGAATAACTGCTATAGCCAAACTCGCACTGAGATAGACTTCCAGGTAATCATCTGTAACATTCTTTTTTCAAATTGGTAAAAGATCATAGTCAAGAAATCAGTTATACAAAATTCAAAAAAGGTAGTTACAGTTTTAATCTCTAGAACCCTACCACCAGAGCAAAGCATTCTAGCAATATGTTGTGAAATTGATATTAGTTCAATCTTAAATTGAAATCAATGACTTGAGCAGAGGTAAGCGAAAATAAAAAAGACATAATTTTCACAATTATGTCTGAACTAAGATTGACAAGGATTTTGAGCATTTGAGCCCAGACAAAAATAACACAATTATGTCTGTTGAAAAATGTTGGCATACAACTGCGTACAACTGTATTCAAATTTGGCCCACGTTAATATTGCGGTTGCACTCCAAAAAAAGCAATGATGTGATTAATTTAAAAGTGGTTTTTGATTCTGCTGTGCAGGCGCGATCGCACACCTGAAATCAAAAGCCCAAATTTATTGGCTATTAAAGACAAAAGACAGAAATAAAGGGCAAAAAGTCTCAGGTAATGGCCAGGGAGATTTAGTTAAGAGAATGCAGAACTGACGTATGAGAAGCGGAAAAATTGGGTTGATATTACTGTGCTGGCGCAAAGCCAGCACTAACGTAATGAAGGAAATTGGGTTATGTTCGTAGCTCCTATAATAATTATTATTATTTAACGATCGCCAACATGAAAACTGAAGTAGAATTACAATAACGAAACTAAAATTTAACAAGCCGACAACTAAAGTTCTTTATTTAAACCTCCCCCTTAAGGGCGGGGTCTTATATGAGGAGATATTGACCCCTCACCCACCCTAGGCAAGAATTTAATCTCAGTTTGACAAACAATCTCTAACTATTCTAGATGATAATCATAAATTCAATGAAATGGTACAATCCACCTTCTAAGTGGAATGAAGAAGATGGCACAATTAAAGTTACCTCGGATGCTAAGACTGATTTTTGGCGGGTAACTCACTATGGTTTTATCCGAGATAATGGGCATTTTTATTATCAGAATATTAAAGGTAATTTTACCGTACGAGTTAAAGTTACTGGTATATATCAAGCATTGTATGATCAGGCAGGCTTGATGGTGCGTTTGGATGAAAAGAATTGGTTAAAGTATGGGATTGAATTTGTCAATGGTGTGCAACAGGCAAGCGTTGTGGTAACTAGAGAATTTTCTGATTGGTCAGTGATGCCTTTATCAGAAAACCCAAAAAGTATATGGTTACGGTTAAAGCGCACTGCGGAAACAGTGGCAGTGGAATATTCTCTAGATGGCAAGAATTATATTTTCTTGAGGTTAGGTTATTTGACTACAATAAATAACCTACAGGTGGGGTTGATGTGTGCTTCTCCTGATGGGAATGGCTTTTCTGTTGTTTTTGAGGAGTTTAGTATCGTAGATGATGAATTTTCTTAGTACAACCTTTTGGATGGTTGGTTGTTACGAGAGTTTTGATCACCTTCGTGTTTGTCAACTTGTTAGCCCTTGCTAGCACTCTCACTTATGGAGATGACTATATTCTGTCGTTGATATCATGTCGGCTTCAATGCTCATCATCAAAATGGGATTGGGCTTGTTGGGTTGAAGAACCCTGAAACCTAAAATCACATACGTTATTGTTGGATTTCGCTATCGTTCTACCCTACCTACTGATAAGGCACAGCTAAAATTGTAGGTAGGGTAGAACGATAGCGTTAGCGAAGCTTATCCTACGGATAAACCCAACACAGCTTTACATAAGTTGGAGTCCCCTGCGGGTTCTTGCTACCTCCCTCAACCCAACCTACTTCTATTGCACTATTTTAGCTGTGTCAGTCCAGTAGGAATTACCATAAAACAATTATTTCTATAGCCCTACATTTAATGATTAAGTCATATAATATCTGCATTGACTTAGCTTCTAAAATCTAATATTTATGGCCATTACCAAAATTATGGCGTTGCTGAATTAAGGGATGAATCTTTGGGGAACAGGTACATCCCAAAACTTGAAATAGTAAATTAACAGTCGGACCGAATGTTGCCACATCTGGATGGACTTCGAATCACACAGTGTCTTGCGATGTAAGCTGGCGAGCGAGTGTCTCAAACCTGTATTTTCTCCCTCGACTCTGGTAATGTAGGTAAGGCTCACAATCTGGTCTCCATCTGGAATATACTGGGGGGTGCGACCTGAACTGGTCAATTGAACCGAGACACCTTTCAGGGAGGCTCCCTGCTCAAGTCTCTTCGGGATTTCTACCCCCTACCCTGTAGCTGCCGCTTGGCTTCGCCTTTCAGGGAGGCTCCCTGCTCAACATAGAGTAAC
>JAJEAQ010000347.1 GCA_022822685.1 Trichodesmium sp. jk18x7bins.61 | reverse complement strand
GGGAATGAGTCATCGAACCTTTGTGGTTTTCAATAAAGAGAAGAAAAATGACCGTCACAGCTCAAAAACGCTCATTAAAAAGGCATTTCCATCAGTAAAATGGCAAACCAATAAACATGTCATGGTAACTAAGGAAAACACGACCTATAACGGGGATTTAATATACTATGCTCAACGGGAATCAAAATTCTACGACGGAGAAACCGCGAAAGTCTTGAAGAAACAAGACTATACATGTGAGGCCTGTGGACTACGGTTTATGCCTGGAAATAAGGTAGAACTACACCACAAGGATGGCCACCATAATAACTGGAAGCCAGGGAACCTAGAGGCACTCCACAGCCATTGTCATCACTATGAACACATGAGCTTGGAGAAATCCTAGTTTAACTAGGAGCCGACTGAGGTGAAAGTCTCACGTCCGGTTTTAAAGGAGAGACGCCCCGAATAATATCGGGCGTCGACTCTAACAACAGATGATGCTCAAGACACTGACAGTATCGTTTTGAGTGACAAAAGTATCACGGATAATATAAATATTGGTTATGGATAGACATAATCTTCAATTTGTCTTAATATTGTCATAAGAATTAAGCTTAAGTCAACCAAATTTACTGATTAGCTAATAACAGAAAATACTAGGAGGATAAGGTATGGCTATCGTACCAATGCGCTTGCTACTAGACCATGCAGCAGAAAACGATTATGGTATCCCTGCATATAATGTCAACAACATGGAGCAAATTCTGGCTATTATGCAGGCTGCTGATGAAGCAGACAGCCCTGTGATTCTACAGGCTTCTCGTGGGGCACGCAAGTATGCTGGTGAAAATTTTCTACGTCACCTAATTTTAGCGGCTGTAGAAACCTACCCTCATATTCCCATTGCCATGCACCAAGATCATGGTAATGCACCATCTACTTGCTATTCTGCTATGCGCCACGGCTTCACTAGCGTTATGATGGATGGCTCCCTAGAGGCAGATGCTAAAACACCTGCGAGCTTTGAGTATAATGTTAACGTTACTGCTGAAGTAGTTAAAGTTGCTCACTCCATTGGTGTAAGTGTAGAAGGTGAACTAGGTTGCTTAGGTTCTCTGGAAACTGGTAAGGGTGATAAGGAAGATGGTCATGGTGCAGAAGTTGTTCTGAGTCGTGAACAACTTTTGACAGATCCTGATGAAGCTGTTCAGTTTGTAGAGGCTACCCAAGTAGATGCTCTAGCAGTTGCTATTGGCACTAGCCATGGTGCTTACAAGTTTACCCGTAAGCCGACAGGGGAAATTCTGGCTATTAGCCGCATTGAAGAAATTCACCGTCGTCTACCTAATACTCACTTGGTTATGCATGGCTCTTCTTCCGTGCCTGAAGATTTATTGGCAATGATTAACCAGTATGGGGGATCTATTCCAGAAACTTATGGTGTGCCTGTTGAGGAAATTCAAAAAGGAATCAAGAGTGGTGTTCGTAAGGTAAATATTGATACTGATAATCGTTTGGCCATCACTGCAGCTATTCGTGAGGCTTTTGCTAAAGATCCTTCTAACTTCGATCCTCGCCACTTCTTGAAGCCTTCTATTAAGTATATGAAGCAAGTGTGCTTCGAGCGCTATCAACAATTTGGTACTGCTGGTAATGCTAGCAAAATCAAAGTACAAATTTTGGATGAGTTTGCTGCTAAATATGCTAGTGGAGAATTATCTGCTGTTGCTAAGAAGACTGTTGCGGTATAGTTTCAGTTTCTAGCAGTATGAGCTGACTCCGGAAGTTGCCCCACACGGAAATTTTCAGTGTGGGATTAATCTCGGTAGGTGTTGAACAAGCAAGGCCAGATTCAGAGCCTAAGGATAAATTTCTCTCCAGGAAATATAGTTAATGACCCTAGCATGCAGATAGTAGGGTCATTGACGTTTAATTTTTGGTACATTTTTCGTGAATGCCTCCCTGTTTACATATATAATTAATTTGATTAGGGTCTAAGTTTTTGGCAAAATTAAAATTTACTCCCTTTAAATAGTTGGATTTGAATGTATCAAGTGGGTTCGACAAAAATTGATCTACCTGAGCCGGTTTCACAATTGCTAATTTTGCTCCTTTTAAATCAGCACCACTTAGGTTTGCCCCTCGTAAATCAGCCAAACTCAAATCTGTGTTGCGCAAGTTAGCATTTTGTAGTTGAGCATTCCGAAAGTTAGTATTTGTTAGTTGGGCTAAACTCAAATCTGCTTTTTTGAGGTTAGCTCTACTGAAGTTGGCTCCTGATAATTTGGCTCCTTGCCAGTTGGATTCGCTTAAATTAGATGACTCAAACCTAGCACCTTCAGCTTTAACTTTACTTAGATTAGCTCTACGTAAATTAGCTCCTGATAGATTGGCGGTTACCAAATCTGCACCAGTAAAACTTGCCTCTGTTAAGTTAGCTCTGTGCAAATCAGTTTCAATTAACTTGGCACTGCTTAAGTTTGCTTTTGTGAGGATGGAGTTGGCCATTTGGGCTTGACTGAGATTGGCTCTAAACAAATCTGCACGCCTCATCACTACTGGGCCGAATACAGCACCTGTTAAATTGGCTTCTATGAGATTTGCTCCACTCAAATCAGCAATCAAATCGTCAAAAGTTCCGAAGTGATTATCTTTTCCTGGCCCGTAAAAGCGACTATTCTTGAAACTAGCCTGATTGAGAATGGCTCCTCTGAATTTGATTCCAGATAAGTCAGTGTTTTCTATGATTAAAGTAAAACTGGCCTGGCCGGAAGTTCTTTGGCCTAAATCAACACCACTTAAATCAGAATCTTTGACTGAGCCACTGTAAACTTTCAGGACTTTAGCGATCGCTTTTTGAGTAGCTCGTAGCCGCAGAGATACCAATAGTTGCTCTTGATTACTACCACCATAACTTAAAGAATCTTGCTCATTTTTGAGGGCCTGATTTAAGTGACGTAGCTCTGGTAAAACTTTTGGCCCAATGCTAACTAAAGATTGTTGAATTCCGTCAACTATACTTGGCTGATTTTCTTGCCCTAACAAATCCACTAATAGTGGTATGGCACGGGGATCTTTAGTAGAACCCAAAGCTAAAACTGCGACTCGTCGTTGTGAAGTTTCAGTAGCAGTTAGAGATAACTTATCCACAAGAGCTAGAAACATATCATTATCTTGTTGTTTAAATTCACGCCAATTGGTTTGATGTTGAATATAAACATGAGTGCCAAAAATAGTTCCTAAAATTGAGACTATACCTATGGTTGTTACAGTCACAAAAGTTATACCAGGATGTTTTTTGATCCAAGGCCACAGATAAAAAGTTGTTGATTTGTTGTTGGTGAGAACCATTGTAGCTACAGAAGTTTCTGTTTGAGCATCATCAAAACTAAAAGGATTATATTCTAATTTACCAGAGCGAGCATCTACAACAAAAGTGTTTCCTAATTGATCATGCCCTGTGCGATGTAGTTTACTGAAACGAAACAAAACAGTATCACCTAATAATACTAATCCTGTTAATGCCAATAGAACTTCTAAAGCCGGAAATGCCCCAGTTAGATGCCAAAGTAAGTATGCAGTTCCCATAGGTAATCCCCATTTGCCCAAACCCTCGCGAATCAGGGTTTTTTTCCAGCCTGGAGAAGTTCCTAAAGCTGCGACGACCCTAATTTCAAACCAACGTTTAGGTGATGTTTGCCCTGTTATTGCTAACAAATATAATTGCCAACCTACAATTACTATAGGAGCTAATACTGCTCCAGACCAAAACAGATTAGCTAGAGGTGTTACTTTCTGATAACTGTTGCGTAAGGGAAGTCCTAAAATTTTAGCAATTACTTCTGTAGTAGTTGTGACTATTGGGTTGAGAGGAACAGACTTGTTGCCTAGATTACCCAACTGACCTAGATAAAATGGAACTGTTCCACTAACCACAATTAGTGATACTTCTGTCACCCAAGCACCACATCTACGAACCCAGATGGGTAATTGCTTGGATTGTAACTGCCACGATGCATCTGAGTTATTACTATTATTGATATCTGAACTAACAGTTGGGCTTGTCATAGTTATATTTTGACTTTAAGATTCTCAACTTTTCAACTATAAGTACGGTACTATAATTTTGAACTAACCCGTTTTTTGGTTTTGTTGGTGATTCTCTAACTAGAAAGAAATCAGGAAGTAGTATTAAGTTTAAGAGACTTTTTGTCAACTAAATATTAAGATAGCTAAAGTTTTTAATTCTGATGGCCTGTGGCGGACAACTAAAATCCTGATGAGTACAAGGAGATATTGACCCCTCACCCATCCTACGCCCGGATTTAATCTCAGGCATCACAAACAATCTCTAAACAGGTTGTATACCTACATTGTTCATAATGAAAATTTCAATACTATTTGTTTAGATATTACTAAGTTTCATCTTTGTTTTTTTCCTGAATAAGTAGGTAGGATTAAAAATCGGTATCCTATATAAATAAATCCTCCGAATATAACTATACTAATCAACAAAGAAACAAAATTAATAATCGCTTCCAGTATCTTAATTGTTAATAATGGTATCACAATTAATGCTATAATTTTTCCCCATTGAGGAAGTTCCTGAAACCATTTTAAAAATTGCTGATAAAATTCTTGAATTGATTTCCAAACATTAGATAAAGGCTGAAATGAATGATCTATAGAGCCTTGCTCCAGTTCTTGCTCTTTTTTAAAGTTTTGATTTCTGCGTTCGTTCATGGAAGATTTATATGTATTTTAATTGTTGAAATTATAAAATTAACA
>JAJEAQ010000778.1 GCA_022822685.1 Trichodesmium sp. jk18x7bins.61 | reverse complement strand
GCAAACTAACAAACATGTCATGGTAGCTAATGAGAACACCCCCTTTAACGGGGACGTCATATACTGGGCCAAACGGGAATCCAAATTCTATGACGGAACAACCGCGAAAGTCTTGAAGAAACAAGACTATACATGTGAGGCCTGTGGATTACGGTTCATGCCTAAAGATAAGGTAGAACTACACCATAAGGATGGCAACCATAGTAATTGGAAGCCAGGGAACCTTGAGGTACTCCACAACCATTGTCATCATTATGAACACATGAGCAGAGTGAGAACTCAGACTAACTAGGAGCCGAGATGAGGCGAAAGTCTCACAGGGGGTTCTGAAGTAGAGGCGCCTCAAATAATATTGAGCGTCGACTATAACAATAAGCGGTTCATTGGAATAAAATTCAATTACTCTTCCGCCTCGCCCCAAACATTCTTTCAAAACTCATTGCAGCAACACCAATAATGACAAGAATCATACCAAAAACCTGTTTTACTCCTAAAACTTCCCCAATCACAAAAAGAGCAAATAAAGCAGTTAAAACCGGACCAGAAGTACCAACAATAGATGCTCTTGCCGCTCCTGCAAATCTAATAGCAAAATTATTTAGCAAATAACTACACAGAGTTAAAACCCCTAAAATAATACCACCCAAAACTAAACCAGACCACAGACTAGGGTCGATATTAACAGACCATCCAACAGGTAAAGGTATCATCAAACCCAAAGCAGAAAACACAAAAATTCCAGCAAAATTAACTAGACTAAAAGGAATAGGATGAAGCTTTCCAGCCGACATTTGTGTTAGTAGAACATATCCAGAAAAAGTCACACCAGCCCCCACTGCTGCCAAAATGCCTTGTTGATAATCACCTTCTCCACCAGGAAACACTAAAATTCCACCCAAAGCAATAATAATCATTGCAAAAATCCTGACCAGAGAAGGGCGATCGCCAAATAATACCCAAGATGCTAGAACAGTAATAACTGGATAAATAAAGAAAATAGTAATAGCAATGCCAGTAGATATATTACCAATAGAAATATATATCAATACCTGAGATAAAAATAAAAAGAAAGCACTACCAATAACTTTCCACCACAGGGAAAAATCTCTAGACTTAATAAACCGCTCAATATCATTCCAAACAGCAGGATAGAGAAATGTCGCTACCATAGGCATCAATAACATTACGACAATAAGTCGCAGTAACAAAATTAACAAAGAATTGCCAACATTAGGGTTAATTAATCCTTCTACCGGAAACGAACCAAAAATTAGATGTGGTTGTGGAGGTGTATAGAGAATAATCTTGACACAAACATTAAAGAAAGATAGCACCACAGCAGAAAGTAAAGCCAAAATCAAACCAACCTGAACTTGAGAGGGAGATTTTTTAGATTTAGTAGTAGATTCAGGCTGAGGGCCTGGTAGTGCTTCTGGGGACTCAACAAGAGAAGCAACAGTCGATCTTCCTAAAGAATTAAAATTTGCTGAGTATCTAGCCCCAGATTCAGAATTTTCAAATGATTCAGATGAAACTGTACTATTGTTTTCCAATTGCTCACGAAGACGACTGACCAAAGTTTCTATCAAAACCTCACCCTGCTGCTCCATATCACGCATATGATTCAATTGCACAGAAAGGTCACTTTGATAACTATCCAATTCCTGTTTTAATGCCTCAAATATTCCATTCAGGGTAGCAGACAAAGAATCTCCAAATTCATTAGTAGACTCATGATAACTATTTAAAGGATTAGTCATGGGTAACTCACCACCAGGAATACCCCCCTGTTGTATTTCTGGGGCACCATCCTGCCTTAACTCTTGAATTTTATGGCCTAACTGTTGTTGTAAGTTATTAGCTAATACTTGAGCTAGTTGTTTGAGCCACAATTGCTGTTGAGCTATTTGTCGCTGAGATAAGGATTCTAGTTGTTGAGATTGCAACTGTTCATATTGTCTTCGTAATTTATTTACATCATTATTAAGCTGTTCTTTCTCTACTCTCAGTCTGTTTACATCTTGTCTTAACTGATTTGTCATATTTTTGCGAAAACTGTCCAAGTCTTGAATCACTAATTTTAGGACTTGGTCTGCTGATTGAGGAGTTTCTGCTCCCTGATTTGAGGGTTGAGTATCCATTTTCCCTGTAGGTCTTTTAAATTCTACTTCTGTGTATACAATCTCCCATTTTGAGCTTAATCCACCCTCAGTCCCTATATTGAACGGACTCCATCTAAATCAAAGATTATAGATGGGGACTGGGCGAGGGACTTTGTTCAACTCCCTTCGGGATAGGCAAGAGAGAACAGGCAAGAGGGAAAAATACTGTCAGAATTGAGTTCCTTGTCCCCCACTATATTTTTTAAATTAGTGGTGTGCCTTTTTGCGCTTCGCAAACATCAAGGGTGGTGGGTTAAATCCCCCACTAGAGGCCGTCCCTCTTGCCAGTATGCCTTTTCGCCGGCATGCCTTGAATTTATAATGAGCGATGGGATAAGCGGGAGCGATAATTATTGTGGTATTATAATAACCAAGGTAAGGTAAAAGCGAATAGATAGCCGGAGGCACTATCCTAATATTTTCGGCATCTTGCCCACATGAAATGCTCCGCGATGAGAAATTGCGTAGCTGCAACCTCAGGAGGCAAGAGAATAGGATCATGTAGGAGTATCACCTAATCCTATCCTGCCCAAATTAACATGAGTCCTCTCGTAATATCTTAGTGACTCCACCGCAATCTTCGATTTAGATGGAGTGCTTTCAAGATAGGCAATCAACATCCCACGCACCGATTCCCTATCCGTCTACACGGTGGGGAGAGATTTCCGGCGTCTAATATCTGATTAATAAACCGAGCTGAAACCCAAAACTGACAAAGCTTTCAGGAATTTAGGAACTACGCACCTAGAAATCCTAAAACCTTTGTCTTACAAGGTACTCAGCCTCTTAATATTTACTTTATAAATCAGGTCTAATTTTGCACTTCCACCAATAGCGGTTTAGTGTTTGGTGAAAATACGGAAACACAAATCATGGAGATAATCCGATGTGTAAAGTTTTTGGTCCACGCTGTCGCCAATTCTGCAAAGATGTCCTCTCTAAAAACACCGTAATAGGGTTTGAAGATAGACAGGCATGAAATACTCAGCAGTTCGTACCATGCAAAATCTCATGGGATAGACAATACAAGCTAAAAGTAAACTTATTTTTACAAGCCCCATCCGTCTACACAGTGGGGTAATTGACTCTAGTTTCCTATATGAACTTAAGTATAGGAACTATAAAAAAACATTCTCTTGCATTAATAATAATAACTGATATATAATAGTCGATTGTGACTTGTAAAAAGTCCTGAAATGACATTTGTTTAAGTAGGAGTCAGGAACCCCTAGCTTGAGGCGCAGTCTGCCGTCAGGCCAAGCCAGGGGGCTGGCCACACCCTCTCGTTGCTTTTAGCTAAAGCAACATGAAACGCTCCGAGAAGGGGAGAAAAATACCTGACCAGCCTAAGACTTTAGAGGTCTACGTTATCAGCAAGGGTTTAAGTTCCTACCAGGGGATGGGTTGCCGGTCTTCTGCTCTAGAACCGGAGAGTTAAACATGCCTAGTGGGTGAAGCTCCTGCTTTCACCGATAGTACCGACTGATAACATTGGCGAGGCCAACTTTACCCTATAAATAGGAGTTTTAGGGGGTTTAAACCCCCGCCCAGTAAGGGGACGGCGACTAAAGTCCCTCGCGTCGTTTTTCACCCCGTAGCTGTGGGCTCCGCCTGCCTGACGACAGATAGGGTACGGGTTTCCTTGCCTGCCGGATTTTTTAGATGAAAACTGGTAAACAATCCACCAGAAAATAAAAAATTAATCGTGGGAACTGCTCCGGATATCTATCATATCTATAACCTTTGTGGTCTAAGTGATCAGCAAAAGTTAAACTTCATATTCAAACTGTTAGTTTTAATAACCCCACCGTTTACCCAGTGGGGCTTGTGAACTTATCTTCGCAAGCGCCAGCATTGTCTACCGCGAGAGAGCCTGAATTTTGGAGTAGACTGGAAGCCTGCGTACAATAAAGATGTTTCTTTAGTTTTGCCTATATTTAAGTCTACTTATCTAGGTCTTTTCAGAGGGGATATCTTTGCATAATTGGCGACAGCGTGGACTAATAACTTTACACATCGGATTATCTCCATAATTCGTGTTTCAGTGCAAAATTAAACTCCCGTAATTCAGACCCTCCCTATAGACTGGCCAGGAATCCTTGCGGGAGTTTTTGATGTTTCCATACTACCAAATTACTATTATATGAAAGCCCAAGAAATAATTCGCTCAATTGAAACCGAAGAAATAGAAAGTATCAAAAAAGGCTTGAAACAGAAAATTCCCCAACTTTATGTAGGTGACACTGTGAAAATCGGAGTCAGAATCATAGAGGGGGGAAAAGAACGAGTCCAACCCTACGAAGGGACTATAATTGCCATGAGGAATGGAGGAATCAACGAAACCATTACAGTACGCCGTGTTTTCCAAGGCGTAGGGGTAGAACGAGTCTTTTTGCTTCATTCTCCCAGGATTGCTAGTATTAAATTGCTCCGTAGGGGTAAAGTACGTAGGGCTAAACTTTATTATTTAAGAGATCGTGTAGGTAAAGCTACTCGTGTGAAGCAAAGATTTGATCGTTCTTTATAGCCTTAAATAACCATAGGGGGTTAGTAAAGATAAATTGGTTTTTACACTCCGAGCTCAGATTTGCTAGGAAAGTTCTCCCATTACATCTAAATCATTTCGGGAATATAGCTAGACCTGAATCTGAGCTTACCTCCTACGGAGAATCTAGGAAGGATAGGGCGAAAATGCGACTGCCTTATTGAATAAGTAGGCAGGAAGTCCAACCTTCTCCTGTAAAGAAACGTTGGGATCAAAGCCAGGCTCTTAGAATCAGGTACATTCTGATTCCCAATGTGCTTCTTCTCAAAGGACACACCAACCTTTGACAAAATCAAGTATGGTTCTTATAATTAAGATTATGATAGGCTCAGGATGAAAAAAATCACCTCTATCAAAACTGTGATTCGATCTGTTCGAGAGGACATCTTTGCAGAGTAGGCAGTAAGAGAGTAGTTGATAACCTGAAGTAATTCAGAAGATTCGGAGTAATTCGGAATCTTAACTACACGCCTCCGCCAGTGCTACGGGCACTACGCTTTAAAAGTCACGACCGCCGGAGATTCGTGCTTACTTAAGTGGTCAGGAGAGGAACATTATTCAAACCTCGCCCGCCCCGGCGGGGTTTTGAGCAAGCAGAAAAACCTACCAGAGCAAGCTTTTTAAGCATTACCATTCGCCAACATTACCCTAATGGGACGTTCTCACGAACACATAAACGGAAAATGCATCAAAGCAATTTCCGTTAAATTACAAAGTATTACGTTTGACTCCGATTTAACCCTATCTAATAACCAGACAAATCGGAAATCCTGGCAGGGGTAGTTTATAAAGTTATGCTATAGTTAAAGGAGTAAAGGTTAATTAGATAAAATCTATAATCTCAAATATGCGCTCTTAGTTCAGTTGGTAGAACGCAGGTCTCCAAAACCTGATGTCGGGGGTTCGAGTCCTCCAGGGCGCGGTGAATCACTTAGTTAATAAGGACTGTTTTTGATTTCCAGTCTAGAACTACCTACCCAAAAAAGCTAATACTATTTATGATATATAAAGTCAAAATAATTAGCTTTTGGGTAGTTTTAATTTGAGGTCAAAGTGATTCAGAAAAAACCTCTATACAGCTCACAACTGCAGCTTAATTTTTCTTACTATTCAAGGTAAAAAGCAATTGCTTGAAATCCCCAAAAAACAGCAATATAATAAAAGTAAATTATAGAGAATGCTATGGATGAAAAATTCAGCTATGGCCTTAAAATGTCTAGAAAACGCCCTCATACTTATATAATTTATATCATGTCCGTTTAATTGTGTATAAGAAAATTGTTTGTAGTTGCGAGACGGCATTATTATAACTAGGAATTTGCTGATAGCAGTTACGAAACTTTATTTATCACTATTCTAACAGACATAATATTAAATAGAGTTTAGGAATTTTTGTGTAGTTAGCAGTGACAAAAAAACTAA
>JAJEAQ010000027.1 GCA_022822685.1 Trichodesmium sp. jk18x7bins.61 | reverse complement strand
CGTCAGTACCACCAGTACTGCGACATGACTAAACACAACCTATGGGGAATGGCTTATAGAACCTTTGTGGTTTTCAACAAAGAGAAGAAAAATGACCGTTACAGCTCAAAAGCTCTAGTGAAGAAGGCGTTCCCAACAGTACAATGGCAAGTAAACAAGCACATTATGGTAGCCGGCAAGAATACCCCATTTAATGGAGATGTTGTGTATTGGGCGAAACGGGAATCTAAATTCTATGATGGAATGACTGCGAAAGTCTTGAAGAAACAAGACTATGCATGTGAGGATTGTGGATTACAGTTCATGCCTAGAGATAAGGTAGAACTACACCATAAGGATGGCAACCATAGTAATTGGAAGCCAGGGAACCTAGAGGCACTCCACAGCCATTGTCATCATTATGAACACATGATCCGGGAGAAATCCTAGACTAACTAGGAGCCGGATGAGGTGAAAGTCTCACAGGGGGTTCTGAAGTAGAGGCGCCTCAAATAATATTGAGCGTCGACTATAACCTAATTAATAGTGGCAGAAAAATTTGCTTGTACCAATTAACTAACTATTTATCATCACATCAGCATAAAAGAGTTTCCCATCTTCCTTCTTTCTGATTCCTTCCTAAAAATGAACAAAGTTGCTCCAGTTTCACAATTCCAAGTACAAAGACTCTACAGATTGATTCTCTATGGTAGGTGGTTAATAGTTGGGTTACTTTGGATGAGTGTAGGTTCTGTTAGTATCTGGAGTTTACGCAGAGAGTTTTCTTTATGGATAGAATATTTTACTTGGGTTGCTGTACGTTACGCTTTAGTTCACAATAGGCTAGCTAGCCTTGGTATAGGTTTGTGTCTTGGTATGACGACTGCCGTTTTAGTTTGGCAAAGTAGACACATTATTTGGGGTATATCTCCTGAAGAGCTAAAACGCCTAGAACAAAAAGTACGTCAGATTAACCGTCATGGGCCGACTCATCCATTATGGAAGTGGGTAATTCAAGATAATTGAGTAGTCGATAACCCAGAGTAATTCGGAGTGAATCGGAGTAATTCTGTAGCAAGTTAGAAACTTTGTCAGAACCACCTTGAGATTATTTAGGATAGAAGTGGCCGAGACTTCCACGTCGTGGCATGAAAAATTAATAAAATTGTCAGTTATGGAAATTTTGCCCAAAAAATATCCTTTCAAATTCAAACAAAGGAAATTACTGAAAAGTTATACAAAAAACTATCAATCATCATTTTTTTTAAAGTTCAAAAAACTGGCTTTACAAACAAAAAATAATCGTAATAGCGGTAATATTAAAAGTATTTTCATTTTTTTAGTATTTTTATTCTTAATATATCTAACAGTTCTATCTCCCTTAATCAAAACAGGAGCTAGAATTGTAAAGTCAACCACCAAAAAAATTGACACTGTTCAGGATTGGGTGCAAGATAACTTCTATAAAATTAGCCCCTTATTGCCTCCATACTATGGCAAATCAGATAAATTTTTACCTTATGTAGTTCATACACCTTACTTAATTGACGATACTCCCCCTGGAGCTTACGATTTTACTCTAGAGCTAAATAGTCGTTTGAAAGTTCCTATTCCAGCGCCATGTGAAGGCACTATTCGTCAAACTAGATTTCAAGGCAGAAATGGTAGTTTGAGAACTGCTCAAGGTGCTGGTCAGATAGTTGAACTTTTTTGTGATGGCACTAATTATTACTGGTTAATGGGCCATTTGGTTAAAGGTTCGCCACCCAGAAAAGGAACAAGAATTAAGAAAGGACAAGCAATTGGTATTCAAGGACTTACAGGAAGAACTTCAGGTTATCATGTCCACGCTCAGATTCACTATAATAGTGGGCAAAGAATTACTAACAGAAAAGTGACTCGTTCTCTTGTTGAAAATTACATCAAATTGTTGAGGAAAGGTAAATTCTGATTAAAAGACTCAAAATATGAAAAACCGCAATATTTTTTTATAAATCTGCTCAAATGTTTACATTTGAGCAGAGCTATAGTTGTTTAATGTAGTGATATTTAGTGGTTAAAAAGCTCTATTGAACATGAATTTTGTTCTTCTTCAAGACTTAATACTGATTTTTTTAGTTTTTTTACACTCTCTAGTTCCAAAATAGGATTTTGATTTTTACAAATTGTTTCTAATATAAAGCTCTATGATTAAAGCTTGACATCATAAAATTAATTTCTCTTAACGTAATATTTAACTCCAATTACTCAAATTTGAGATAGCTTAAAGATAAGGAATATGTTTTCTGAAAAACATTCAGGAGGCTATTAGCCCCAGACCTTGAAGTCCAGGAGCAAAGCTGACATGACAACTTCATTCGCCAGTATGTGTTTAATAAAATGGGTTTGAATCACCATCTGTGGAGGTATATCCTTAAACCCAAAAGCCTACCTAATCAGGCCAAAACAGGTAATAGTAATAGGCAGATGTGCAAACCTGATAAGTATGGCTTTCCAATATGTCATCGGTCAAAACAGCAATTTCCCAAAGGCTTCCTCACTGGGGATATTGTCAAAGCTGTTGTCACAAAAGGAAAAAAAGCAGGTACTTATGTTGGGCGTGTTTTATGTCGAGCCTCTGGTAGTTTTGATATATCAACAAAAGCAGGACGTATAGGAGGCATTAGTTATAAGTATTGTCAACATTTGCATCAAAAAGATGGTTATAACTATGCTTTCAATTAAAGTCTGGGCGACTAAAGTCCCTCGCGTCGCTTTTCCGACTCCAGCTAAAGCATGGAGGCGAATACGCTCCCGATTTTTGTAGGTGAAACTTGTATTTCGATTGGAAATAAACTGCTCATGTGATTTATGGGAACAGTATCACCGGCCCTTGTGTGATTCTGCCTCTGGTTTCAATGGTCGATTATTGAGGATATGGAAACAGGGTGAGGAAATCACCTTGATCAAAACCACGATTCTGCTTGTTCAAGTCGAATTATCTCGTTTTGTAGCCTCAGCTCAACTTAGGAGTATTTTCATAACAAAACCTCCTAGACTCCCAATCTGCTTATATCTCCACCTCCTTTCCAATAAAATTGAGGAGCAGCACTTGCAATAGCAGAAAGTTTTTATTTCCAGTGCTCAGCACCCACAAAACTTCTTGCTTGTTCACTTTCTGGCTTTGCAACCTTACTTCCTGCAATTGCTTGGGGTTTGTAGATGGGTACCCCCTCTAGCTTAGAGCGACAAGAAGACAGTTAAAAGCTGCATAGAGAGAGGAAGTTTGAGAATTAAAAATAATCCTCATCCTAAACCTAGAGCATTAAATCTAATTACAACTCAAGACTAATCAAACATTGTATAGATGTAAGAAGACAATGAAAGTAATTAATGAACCTAATGCTAAGTAAAGAGCAATCAAAAAAACTGATAACTATGGGGAAATGTGAGTGGCATTTGACGAAGTAAGCTGTTAAACTAGGAACTATGAAACTTTGACAACTTCTGAATTGAAAATTGTATGTTGTTGTTTAGAAACACAAGTATTGGTTATCATACTGAAAGAAAACTTGGACTTAACCCAAAAAAAGAGACCTGCTACAAAGGACTTCAGCAAAGAAGAACTGAATTTATAAACCGAGAGTCATAAAATCAAGAAAAAATGTATCAATGATGGCAAATATAGTACAAATTAATTATAATAGCAAAGTAATTCTTAATAAAAGTACTGACTAAAGGTTGTGAAATTATGAAAGTAATTAAACAACTTGCTCAGTAATCAGTTTGACAAACAATTTATATATAGTTATAGCAAATCCTATGCCTAAAAAAACTAACAATATTTCTCTAAACTCAACATGATGGAAACATGGAGGTGATTAATTATATAGATTATTGTTCACATTAAACTAATGATAAAAACAAATACAAAAAAACTGGAGGTGAAAGATAAACAATACAAACTAAACTAATGTTAGTCCCGCTCTTCAATATACAAGATATATGGCTAGCATACTATCCTTCATGTGTGATGAATTCCTCTGAATTGGTGAATTTTATGTAGTAGCATAACCAACTATAAGTAATTACATAATTCACAAGAATGACGTTTTGAGCAAGATGGGTTTTAAGACCGCCACCAAAATTTTTAAGGAAGGTGGTCTTCAATTAGTCGCAGGTCTGAATCTGGACTTAGGCATTACAGCTATATATAGCGTATTGATTGGTCTATATTCCTAACATTAACACTATCCATAGTTCCGTTGCGTAAGTCTTGTGAATCTGTCGCTAATTGCTCCCTTCTGCATTCAACTCCCGCTGCCTGATTCAAGATGTTCTAACGAAAACCATCGGGAAGTTCCCAACTAATATGAAGTGTTAGGTAGGATCGCAGGAGAGATAACTATGGGGTATACTCTTCATGCCCTAATAGTTCTAATTCTGTTAGATTTAGTAGTCAATAAATGTAAGTGTTGATTAGCTGTGTTATTATCTTCTGTTACTAATTGCCCTAAAGCTTGAGCTGATTTTACCAAATAGACAAATGGCCGAAGTGGCAATTATTTCTATTTCATAGCCACATAAATAATGTTTGGCAATGATTCCTGAGAGTTGAGATCGTCGGGAAATAGTTGTCAAGCAGGAGTAATTCGGGGCAAATTAGAGTAATTCGATTTGAATAACTTGATGCAGGGTGAAATCCTATTCCAGTAGATTCTGCACAATCTGCTTTGAAACTTACAACTGTTCAGGAGATTAGCTAGTAGTCTGCGAAGCTAACTTTGCAGATTTAGTAGTCAGTGGTTTGTTGCTTTCTTAGGACTAAAGTTATCACAACAAACCAGGCCAACTTATCTTTGTGGACTCTAGCCTCAACTGCTTAGGAGAGGAATATTTGCTGTGTGAGAGTAGGCTGGAAACCCTTACTCCAGAAGCAAAAAACAACTTTGCCTGTCAAGCTTTTAAAGCATTACCCTTCGCAAAGATTACCTGTAAAGGAAATTAAAATGAATAATTACATTTTTGTGATTGATATCAACAAAAATCGGCTGACTTTGATTTAAGGTGATCTAATAATTAGAGTTATAGCAAGTCGCTATCGCCTATTTACAGTCAAAGTACTCTAAAGCAATTAGAATCAAGCACCTATTTAAAATTTGTAAATACACCAGCGCGAAGTGCTATAAAAGCTGATTTTCAAGCGTCTGTGTTTCATGAGGACTTTGATCTGAAGATGAGGTAATAAATGTAGATTGCCGGACTGCTAATAATTTGGTATTTGAATGCAAACTGTAATGGAGTTGTAAATATGATCCGAAAAGTAAGCAGAACCCTTGGGTTAAACCTGAACAGACTTTGTAGGGGCGTTCTGAGGAGTCCCTAAAGAAAATTTCTTTGGTCAGCTAAGGAGAAAGGGAGCAACAAGGATTTATCCCGTTGCGTAGTATCAACTTAGAAGCCCTGTAATTATAGTCCGGGGAGTACTCAAAGGAAAAAATATCAGCCATACAGATTTGGTCACTAGCTATATTGTCTTAAGATAGACAGAAAACTTCTGTAAAGTAATTTATCCTTCAATTCAAGGAGCATGAGGAAAGCGACATGATCCAGACTAACAATGTAATTGGAACCACCATTCAGCCTGAGCTAGAAACTAGCAATTTATTTCAACCAAACCCAACCAGACAACCAGATGATGAGTTAGAAATCTTAATTGAAGATAGAGAAGAATATATCGGTGCTCAGTCTGATGAGGACAGCCAGAAGTCTGGTAAAGTTGCCAAATCTAGGACTGAGTCTTCTGGCAAAAAAAAGCATTATACAGAAGACTCTATTCGCCTTTACTTACAAGAAATAGGTCGAATCAGGCTATTACGAGCTGATGAAGAAATAGAGCTGGCGCGTAAGATTGCAGATTTACTGGAATTAGAGCGGATTCGAGAAGAACTCATGTATCACTTAGATCGTGAACCGCAAGTGAGTGAATGGGCAAGTGCTGTAGATATGGAGTTGCCAAAGTTTAAGCGTCGCTTAATTCTTGGACGTAGGGCAAAAGAGAAGATGGTACAGTCTAACCTGCGTTTAGTGGTTTCGATCGCCAAGAAGTATATGAACCGAGGCTTGTCATTCCAGGATTTGATCCAAGAAGGTAGTTTGGGATTAATTCGGGCAGCAGAAAAATTTGACCATGAAAAGGGTTATAAGTTTAGTACCTACGCAACTTGGTGGATTCGTCAAGCTATTACCAGGGCGATCGCAGATCAATCTCGTACTATTCGCTTACCTGTTCATCTTTACGAAACAATATCCCGAATCAAGAAAACGACTAAACTGCTCTCCCAAGAAATTGGTCGCAAGCCTACAGAAGAAGAAATAGCCGCTCGTATGGAAATGACCATAGAGAAACTGCGTTTTATTGCTAAGTCAGCTCAACTCCCCATATCTATGGAAACTCCGATTGGAAAAGAAGAAGATTCTCGACTGGGAGATTTTATTGAATCAGATACAGAAACTCCCGAAGACCAAGTATCGAAAAACCTATTAAGGGAAGATTTGGAAAGTGTTTTAAATAGTTTGAGTCCACGTGAACGTGATGTACTGCGCTTAAGATATGGCTTGGATGACGGTAGGATGAAAACTTTAGAAGAAATTGGGCAGATATTTAACGTGACTCGTGAGCGCATTCGACAAATTGAAGCAAAAGCCCTCAGAAAGTTACGACACCCAAATCGTAATAGTATTCTGAAAGAATATATTCGTTAGAAAACTTGGGTTGCCATTTATATACAGAAAGCGATGTTGAAAGAGTAGGCGATGGGCGAGCCGGAATGAAAATAAGTTAGAGGGTGATGAACTGTCTGATTCCCTCCTTCATCAAACCTTCGCTAAGACTAGAGAGGATGTCTGGTAGGTTCTGATGATGCAATAGAGCTATATTGCAACTAGGGAACTAATGGAGCTTGGGCAAATTCTAGGTGTAGGTAGGGTTGAGGGACGTAGCAAAACCCTGTAGGGTGACTCAACTTATGTAAAGCTTTGTTGGGTTTTGCTATCGCTTTAGCCAGCCTACAATTTTAGCTGTGCCTTACCAGTAGGTTCTGATGATGCAATAGAGCTATATTGCAACTAGGTAACTAATGGAGCGATCGCGAATCTAGTGTTTCGTACCTTCAAGACAGTGGGGTTTTATACCAATTTGAAGAATCACTGCTATAGCAAAACTCCCTACTGGGATAGTTTTCCAGACACTCATTTGTAACATTCTTTTTTAAAATTGGTATTACAGCACTTTTGATATAGGTGGGGTACATGATGCTTTACCAGGACATCAGATCGGTTGTTGCCTAAAACCGCAAATTTTGTACATCATTATTATGAAAAGTGCTGTAAAGCCATAGGGAAGAACTTTATGTCTCCCTACTTAATATTAACTGGACTTGATATAAAAATCTGAAACTAAACATCGTAACTTCTTGCTTCAGCAGCTTCTGGATTGTCTTCACAATAAATATCAAAAGCAGTTTTATCAAGCTTTTCTGCCTTTTGATGAGCAGTTTCAGCTTGCAATTCTTCTACAATATCCCAAGCTGCTGCACATTCTTTAGAAGTGACACCTTTTTCTGCACAAATACCCCTTGCTTCTTCAACAGCTGTCTCAATCCTTTTTTCGAGCAGCACAGATTTTGGTTTCTCGACAAAATCACTCTTGCTTAAAATATCTGTAACTGAAATAATACCCAATAATTTATCCTGGATCACAGGAGCTCGATGTATACCAGTATGGGAAAATAATCTCGCTACATGTTCTACACCTAAATCGGGGTTAACAACAATGCAAGGCTTAGTCATAATTTCATAAACTCGCACTTGTTGAGGGTCCTTCCCGTAGGCAGCCACCTTATAGACAATATCTGCTTCCGTCACAATACCATAAGCATCTTGATCGTGACGCCGTGCCACAATCAGAGCACGCAGACATAGATCGTTCATCTTTTTCACAGCATCAGCCACTGTCGCCGAACCGCGAATAGTCTCAACCTCTGTGGTCATAATATCTTTTGCTTTCATGATCTTGACTTTTCCTCAATAATATGTATCTAGGCGATCTATAACTTCAGCTACTAATGTACCTAAACTGGTAGTCCTGTAGAAGTAGTGATGTGAGTTAGTGTAACCTTTTATAGCAATTTTTTAATGGATTTGACCTTTACATTTAGCTAGTTTACGTCTATATCTACTACCATGTTTTTGCTTCTTCTTAGCTTGGCAAACCTTGAGATTTTATCAGGGTACAAGTTACAGCAGTTGGCAACGCCGAGCAGGTACAAAATTCTGAGGAAGTAGGCAACAGCTCATCTGGCAACAGGCAAAAGAAAATAGGGAATAGAGATTATGTAAAACTGTACCTCACCATCATGAAAAGTGCTGTAAGTAAAAAAAATTAGTTATTATCACCGAAAAATTGAGTCTCAAGCCTCCCCCTGAAGCGGGGGACTTTTCAGGTTAATTTAATACCCCGCCGGGGCGGGGGAGGTTTACCTGAAGGGCGAGGCATTAATAAATATGCTATAACCTGGTTAATTTAGAACATAAATCATGAAAGC
>JAJEAQ010000206.1 GCA_022822685.1 Trichodesmium sp. jk18x7bins.61 | reverse complement strand
GTTGATAATGTAAGCCTTTCGCTCAGACACAGGAGCCAGATGCTCCTACTACCAAACAATTTAATTTTGACAGACTACTACAGATTAGGTAGAACAGCAAACCCTTAATTACCTGGTATTGGATATCAGGAAACTACTTATCTTCGCTGACAAAACTTTTTGCTTTTCTAATGATTTGAAAACACCTATTGACATAAGTATCTCATAATTATAATTTTGACATACTCCCAACAGTGCATGATTAAGATACCGCGGGATGCTTCAAGGTTCACATAACCGATTGTGCTTTTGACACCAGGTGATGTCAGACCCCCTGTTAAGATACTCTAGTTAATTATTGTAATAACATTTGGACTTAATGTCTAAATTTTGCTTTGTGATTTTATTTATACCTCAATATATAGAAATATCAACTCATGGCCAAACAATTAAATTTACTTTCCGGGCAAGTCATTCCTGCTGCATTGCATACTGAAATGCAGCAATCATATCTTGAATATGCCATGAGTGTGATTGTTGGCAGAGCTTTGCCAGATGTTAGAGATGGGCAAAAACCAGTTCATCGCCGGATTTTATACGCCATGCACGAACTTGGTCTGACCCCAGATAGACCATTTCGTAAATGTGCCAGGGTAGTTGGAGATGTTCTAGGAAAATATCATCCTCATGGAGACCAAGCTGTTTATGATGCTATGGTGCGGATGATTCAAAACTTTTCCAGTCGTTATCCACTACTAGATGGCCACGGCAATTTTGGCTCCATCGATAATGACCCCGCTGCTGCCATGCGTTACACAGAAAGTCGCTTGGCATCTATTGGCAATGAGGGCTTACTTACCCAAATTGGTGAAGCCACTGTTAACTTTACCAACAATTTTGATGGCTCTCAGCAAGAACCTACAGTATTACCAGCACAATTACCTTTTTTCTTACTCAATGGTTCTTCTGGGATTGCTGTGGGGATGGCAACTAATGTCCCACCACATAATCTAGGTGAGGTAGTAGATGGCCTCATTGCTCTAATTGACAATCCCAATCTTTCCGATGAAAAGCTATTTAAAGTGATTCCTGGGCCGGACTTCCCTACTGGTGGGGAAATTGTGAACACAGAAGGAATTATTGATGCTTATACTAAAGGTCGAGGTAGTATTCCCATCAGAGGAGTAGCGACTATTGAAGAAGTTCCTACAGGCCGCGGGCGACGGACAAAGACAGCTATTGTAGTGACGGAGTTGCCTTTCCAAGTCAATAAAGCAGGTTGGATAGAAAAGACAGCAGACTTAGTGAATGCTGGGAAGATAGAAGGTATTGCTGATTTACGGGATGAAAGTGATCGCTCTGGTATTAGAGTTGTGCTCGAACTCAAACGCGAAGTCTCGCCCAGTGTTGTACTCCATCACCTCTACCAACATACTGACTTACTCTCTAAATTTGGTGCAATTATGCTCGCCTTGGTGGATGGGCAACCAAGACAGTTATCTCTGCGAGAGCTTTTACAGGAATTTATTAATTTCAGGGAACAAACTCTCACCCGTCGCTACACTCATGAGTTAGAACTAACTCAAGCTAGGTGTCACATTGTGGAGGGTTTGCTCATAGCTTTAACCGAGTTGGATACTGTGATTGTTCTCCTCAGAAATGCACCTGATGGTAGCACTGCTAAGGCTAGCTTCCAAGAGATTCTGAATTTAAGTGAAGAGCAAGCCGATGCTATTTTAGCAATGCCAATGCGGAGACTGACTGGTTTAGAGAGACAAAAATTGCAGGAAGAAAATGAGCAACTGACAGGAAAAATAGAAGAATTACAGAATTTATTGAGCGATCGCCATCAACTTCTCAAAGCTCTGAAAAAAGAATTGCGATCGCTAAAACGCAGGTATGGCGATTCCAGACGTACCCGAATTATTACTCCAGCAGAATCAAAAAGAGCTGATAATATTACACCTGTTTCCCAAGAAAAAATTAATTTAAAAGTAGACAATCAAGGAACAAATCAACAAACCAAAAGTAGAGGTAAAAAATCCAAAACTACAACAGTTGAATCACCAGTTTTAACTTTGGAAGCTGTAGCGCCACCAACAGAGAAAGTTGTCATAGAATTTACTCACCGAGGATATGTAAGACGACTACCTGCTAAAGGATTTGAAAAATGTCAAATTCAGCCAAAATATCATATTACTATTGAAAACAGTGATGATTTTACTATTAATATAATTGAGGCAACTACTGACCAAAATTTAGTGGTTTTAACTCGTACTGGTAAAGCTTATCCTCTGAAAGTAAATGATATTCCTCTAGCTTCTAATCGTTCGACTACAAGGCATGAAAATAAAGGTATACCTTTAGTAACTCTATTGCCACCATCAGCAACGAAAGAAGTGACAGATGCTCGTAGAGAAATTATAGTTACTCAATTTGTTTTAAATGAAACAGAGAATAATAAAGATTTAATCATGTTGACTCAAAATGGCAAGATCAAACGTTTATCTTTGTCTGATTTGAGCGATTTGACAAATCGTGGTGTGACAGTAATTAGATTGAAGGAAGATGATGAATTACGTTATGCTAATCTAGCTCAAGTTGGGGAACAAGTGGTTTTGGCGACTTCTGGGGGGCGATTATTAAGATTAGAAATGGATGACGAGCGATTACCATTAATGGGGCGTACTGCACAAGGCTCCCAAGCAACAAGATTAAGGAAACAAGAAGATTTAGTGGGTTGTGTAACTTTGGATGGAAACAGGAATTTATTGTTAGTTTCTCAACAGGGTTATGGTAAACAAATTGCTATTAGTTCGTTGCGAGTAGCTAATCGTGGTGGTATTGGTATGAATGCCTTTGAGTTTACTAAGCAAACTGATGTTTTGGCAGGAATAGTTGTTGGTGGCTCGAATGTTGTGATTCAGATGTTAACAACCGATGGTAAAGTATATGGAATGAACGCAGACTCAGTGAAAGTTTATGGGCAGGATTCACAGGGCGATCTGTTGGTGAAGTTGGGTGCAAAGGAGAGGATTATAAAAATAGTTGGTTATTGACATACTCACTCCGTGGCGCTGACGCGACAACGCGGGATTCTGGGCACTTCTACATTCATGTAGGGAAGCTAAACTCACCCACCTAACACCATCATCAACCAACCCAAGCTCAATACAAGCATAAATTGTTCTCGGTAGGCTGTATCTCTACATCCTCTATAGGCACTATCTCATCTTCTATATTGAAGCAGATATACCACCCATCTGCTTCACATATAACTGTGAGGTGTCTATCCCTGA
>JAJEAQ010000036.1 GCA_022822685.1 Trichodesmium sp. jk18x7bins.61 | reverse complement strand
CCAGGGATCAACAATAAATGATAATAGCAGTCATAGCAATACCTTTGATTTTCATCCTAGTAGAGAGCAGCAAATAAAAATTATCAGAAAATTAGGGTGCAAATATCGCACCCTAAAAAACTTAATACTGAGGCACAGAAGAATCTACTTCTTGACTCCAAGCAGTAATCCCACCCTTGAGATTAGTACCTTCAATACCTGCCTCCTTGAGAATACCTAAAGCCTTAGCCGAGCGCCCACCCATCTTGCAATGAGCAATCAACCTATGACCATTCATTAATTCCTGGACTTTTTCCACACCATTACCATTTTCAATATCTGACAACGGCACCAAAACAGACTTCGGAATTTTAGCAATTTCATACTCATGGGGGTTCCGCACATCAATCAAGACAAAATCATTTGCCCCACTATTGATTAAATCCTTCAACTCTAGAACTGTCATTTCTGAAATTGCCATTTTACTTTTTTCTTCCTGTGCTTTAGCTTGAGGAATGCCACAAAACTGTTCGTAATCAATTAATTTTTCAATGACTGGCCTTACAGGGTTAGGACGCAGTTTCAACTCCCGGAAAGTCATATCCAGGGAATTATAAAGCAATAGTCTACCACTAAGAGTTGTACCTTTACCTAAAACAATTTTGATAGTTTCTGTAGCTTGAATAACTCCAATCATTCCAGGCAGAATCCCTAATACACCACCTTCTGCACAGGAAGGCACCATTCCTGGGGGTGGAGGTTCGGGGTAAAGGTCGCGGTAGTTGGGGCCTCCTTCATAGTTAAACACTGTTGCCTGACCCTCAAAACGGAAAATTGAGCCATAGACATTAGGCTTATTGAGGAGTACGCAGGCATCATTAACTAAGTAACGAGTCGGGAAGTTATCAGTACCATCAACAATCACATCATAAGATTTGAGAATATCGAGGGCATTTTCTGAACTTAGCCTCTTCTCGTAAAGATCGACTTTACAATGGGGGTTAATTTCGTGAATCCGATTTTTAGCAGATTCAATTTTGGATTTCCCCACCCATGAGGTACCATGAATTACCTGTCGTTGCAAGTTGGAACTATCGACAATATCGAAATCTACAATACCAATATTTCCAATTCCTGCTGCTGCCAAATATAATAATAGTGGGGAACCTAGACCGCCGGTGCCGATACATAGTACACTGGCTGCTTTCAGACGTTTCTGACCATCTAATCCAACTTCTGGTAGAATCAGGTGGCGAGAATAACGTTGATATTCTTCTGTATTTAACTGGACTTGTTCCAGATTCGGGTTCAACATGGCAATTTCGGCCTGATGCTGTACTACAAATGGTGTTATCTAGCAAGTATGGTTAATTTACTGCCAAAATTGCCTACATTAAACTTGTTATAGTCCCAGTTATCTATTTTTTTATAATTTTTTCTGATTGAAATTGATGATGGTCGTCAAGAGACCAACAAAGACAGTCAATAGCTTTGCCTGGTTGAACAGAAACAATAATATAGGAGTATTCAGGCCAAGCATAAATACGGTCAAATTCTGATGGTGTGGCTGCATTGTTGGGATGGGAATGATAAATGCCAATGATGGATAAGTGGCGATCGCATCCTGACTTCATTGCTTTGAGCATTAATTCTGGTGGTATTGCATATCTTCGTTCTTCTGTCAATTCCCTATCTTCTGGCCAATATTCATCCGCTTCAGCTTTCCAGGCATTCTCTGCTGGCCATACTTCGACAACTGTTTTTTCTAGTTTATTTACCTTGCCTAATAGCAAACCGCAACATTCATTTGGGTAGGTTGTTTCTGCATGAGTACAAATAGTTTTAAAATGAGTGGGATGGAGTATTAAAGACATTTTTAAGTGTTTGTTTTATTCTGATTTAGGAGAGAGTGAATGAAATCTTTGACAAAAACAAAAATCAAAAGATTAGTACAAAAAGTGATTTAGGACAAGTTAAAAGAATACTGTTCTGAAACTGACTATAAGCCATTTTTTTGAAGCATTATTTGGTGAGGCAGTAATTATACAAACTTCTATCTTGCATTCTTTTTATACATCATTTGGTATGTCTGTATATGAACCTATTGCTAAAATATTAGCTCAGGATGCTGGCTACGAAGCTCAAATTCAATATGATTTATTAGGTGAGATAGATTCTCAAACAGAGTCTATTATTAACGAATTCTGTAACAATAATGTTCCTCCTAACAAACTACAAGAAATTGAAAAAATTAAACAATCGATTCAACAGGGAGTATCAAGGAAAGATAAGGATTCTCGTGTAGATATTTTTATTTATAAACCAAATACTAATGAAGAGCTATACATCGATATCACTACTGCAAAGCCTAACAAAAAAGAATTTCGTGCATTGAGAAGAAAAATGCTCCGATGGTGTGGATTAAGATTTAGTCAAAATCCGGAAGCTAACATCAAAACTTATATTGCTATTCCTTACAATCCCTACCATCCTCGCTCTTATGTTAGATGGACTGCCAACGAATGTGATTTGCAAAATGAGCTATTAATTCAAGAAAGTTTTTGGAATCAATGTGCAGGAGAAGAGGTTTATGAAAAGTTATTAAACATTTTTAGAGAAGTTGGGCTGGAAATGAAATCAAAGATTGATCAATGGATTAAGGCAAAATCTAGGTAATAGAAGAGTGTGATTTTTTTAATCTAGTAGTATGCCCACTGGCTAAATTTTTCCTTCTCTACAATTTATGTATACTTGACTCTTTCCACCGAAGAATAATATAGATTCAATCTAACTAACAAAATCTAGTAGCATAGCTAAAGACTTAGCCAGATGATAAACCACTGGAATAGAAACAGCATTACCAAATTGTTTTTTAGCAATATTTTCCCTATTATGTGGTCTGAACCAATTAGGAAAACCTTGCAACTTAGCACAGTCTTTTGCTGTTATATACCTATATTTTTTCTTTCTATAAATTTCCTTGATAAATAAAAACTTATAGTCATCTGGTGTTTCAGCATTAATAGATACTCTAGCTATACAATCTTTTGTACCTGTAGCAGTTAATGTAGGTACAATATCAGAATGAGGCAAAAATATTCTATATATGCCATTAATTCCTGATGAATTTTTGGAATTGACAAATTCATAACCCTTTTCCGAAACATAACGAATAATTTTTTTGTCAACCAGTCTATTCAACTCTGCAATTTTCAAATCATCTACTAATTCGGACAAGTCTTGAAAAGATAATGGATTACCATCCTTGCTACCGTATTTTTTTTTTGCGTCTATTTTTGAGAATTGTAGAACAAATAAGCTTTTCTCTTGGAGTTGTTTTAATAAGATCCCAAGAGTGAATCGTAGTATGACCATTTCTTGTATCACAAAAAACAAAGAAATCATTCAACTCATCATCTTTTTGAAATCTATTTCTT
>JAJEAQ010000227.1 GCA_022822685.1 Trichodesmium sp. jk18x7bins.61 | reverse complement strand
AGAAAAGAATCTACAAAGCGTTACGGCGCAAGAAAAACTAGCTAGGAGGAGCCGGATGAGGGGGAACTCTCATGTCCGGTTTTGAAGGAGAGTTTGAGGTAGTGATACCTCATTCGACTCTAACAAAGTTGTAAAATGTCGCAGACCTAAATCTGTAGGGGTTTTTACTCAACCAGGGCAATATAGCACAGAGCGTTTTCTATTTAATTCTGCCTAGCTACTTAAATCACAAGATAGTTAATAATGCTTCATATAACTTATTGATTATCTGACTTTCTGTAATACCTAAACGCTGTTTAATGGAAATATCGTAAATATCTCCTTCTATGGGATGATTTTCCCCATAACAACTTCGTATATCTAATCCAAGTTTTTCTAATTGCTTTATTTCATCTTTGTTGCATCTAGCATGTAAGCTTGCACGAAATCCTGTACCAAGATTACTTGGACAACTGGTGAGAAATCCTAATTTTTTTGAGTAAGCAAAACTTAATTTTAATTCTAGATATCTCAGGATTAAAAGTAAATCAAATATACAGGATTCAAAATCAGCATTGGGAGCAATACACATTATACGTAAATGATCTTCTTCGTTGATCCAGATATGAACTTTGAGGTATTTGCTGACAAAAATAACTCTTCCTTGTGACCATTTTTGACAGAACCCAGCACTTTTCATAAAGCGATCGCTATTCCCAAATAACAGTTTTTTGCTTTGTAGTTTATTTTTTACATTTTCTGTCACTTGATCTAAGTAATAAAAATGACCAGGAATATCTTTTAAGGCATTTATAATCAGATTACACACTTCCATTCTTTCCATTCCACTTATAGAAGCAGGAAATGGAAAATCTCTTAAATTTCTAGCGATGCGAGCCAGAACTGTTATCAGTTTAGGGTGAATAATTTTAGGAGGAAGATTCTGAAAAGATGATAGAGGATGGCAAAAATTATCATCTAAACTCTTAAGATCATGGTATGAACTAATAATCGGGCGAAATTGATTCCAAAAAACTTTATATGATTCTGCTTCTGCTGCATAAACACCTATTTTACTATCAGGATTTTCTCGTCCTGATTTGCTAATATATTCCCATGTTCTTCTTTCATTAATTATCTTTCTTTCCATTCTCTGAAGAGCCTACATAAAATCATTCATCATAACTTTCTTAATTCTTCAAAAATACCTTTCTCACTATCATAGTTTAACTAAACTGATTTCGTCAATGTATTGCAGCAAATAAAAAAGACATAACTGACACAATTATGTCTCCAATTCTTGAAAATCAAATCAACTCCCTTCGGGATAGACAAGAGGGAACAGGCAAGAGGCAAAAGTATTGTAAGAATTGGGTATCAGGTCTCCACGCTATTTTTTTAGATTAGTGGTGTGCCTTTTTGCGCTTCGCAAACATGAAAGGTGGTGGGTTAAATCCCCCACCAGAGGCCGTCCTTCTTGCCAGCATATCTCTCGATCCTACCCATTCCCTAGGCCAGAGGCTGTGTGCGTCATTAAAGTCCGCACCTTGTAAGCTCCGTCCTGTCTTCGACGCGGGAGCTCGGCGCTTTTTGTCGGCATGCCTTTAACAAAAATGGGAAATTCAACCAACGGTAGGAACAATAACGACATCAGCACAGTGCGATCGTTAATTTTTTTCTCTCTCTTCAATTGACGAATAAATCAATACATGATATATTGATAGTGGGGTCAAAATTACGGCAGAGCCACTAAACCCGTAATATAAAATCTGATTAAATAACTAACTTAAATTTAGTAGTCAGTAGTCAGTAGAGGGTTTTGCTATGATTGTGTCTATAAGAGCAACGCCGGTTAATCTGATTGCTATTTCTATTCTTGATGACTGCAAAGAGCCCAAAGGAGTTCTATCAAGCTCCCTTTTTCCATCCTACATTATACATTGGTCATACAACCGGATTTCATATAACTTCCCTGAATCCTTTTGAATCTGGGAATTTTGACTGAATTGCGCATAACTTGGAAAACGAGTTTAAATTCTATGAGAGTTGCATTTCAAACCAACAAGGGAGCTTTTTTAACAGCAGTCAATGGTGGAGGAATGACAGAGCCACCAGGTATGGCAAATAATTCAATTCCTTTTCACACCAATGCTACACAAATCCAAACTTAGGAAATTTTTATCTTAATTCCACAAGGGGAACGTTGCCTGATTCAGACAGCTAACGGAAACTCTACAACTTTTGTGAATGATGATGGTATGGGCGCTCCCCCTGGAATCGAATCTAATTCAATCCCCCTGCGTACCGATGCTACTGAGATTGGTGAGTGGGAAACTTTTAACTTAATTCCCCAAGGAGATAACCGCTATGGGATTCGAACTGCTAATGGTTGTTACTTAACTGCTGTTGATGGCGGTGGTAAGGGAGCACCACCATGGTTGCCTCGTAATTCAACCTTCGCCTTACATGCAGATAGAACTCATGTAGAAGCTTGGGAGCAATGTCAATTAATTTTTATGGTTCACAATAACTCAGCATTTGCCTTGGAAAATCAAACAACAGGAGCTATCCGAAATCTGGTTGAATCTGGCCAGTGGAATCAATACTATCAAACCTTGAGTAATTTCGATTTTCTGCAAACTCAAATTCAACAAGTGGGTATACGAGCAGCGATCGCATATGTTCAGTGGCTCAATCCTACTGAAGCCGCTAATTTTTATGAACGCAATCCTACATTAGAAGTTGCTCTCAAACATATTCAAATCGCTTTGCAACTATCGAGTGATGACCTCAATCTACTTGCTCCACAGCTTTGGGGAAGATTGCAGCAATTCATCTATCTGCTTACCATTGAAGCTTTGCTAGAACAAGCATACCGCCAGTGGCCTAAACCTTGGCTGTGTCCCCTATTTCCCAGTTTTGAGCCGACAGGATATGGTTGATATCACGTGCTTACCCACGATAGTGGGGTGACAAGTGTTGTCATTTATGAGAATGGAAACTGGATTGTCACGAGTACTAAAGAGGGAACTGTGACTATTTGGGAGCGGGAAACAGAAACCATTGTGCAGTCAATATCAGCCCACAAAGGAGAGATTTTTGGGGTTGATATTACTCCTGATGGTAATCGTGTAGTTTCTGCTTGTGAAGGAGAAATGGTAAAAGTTTGGGATGTTCCTACTGGCTTAATAATGTCTTCGCAACCTTGCCCAAAATTCAATGGTTATTATGGTTGGAATCTGCCAATCTCACCAGATGGGAAGCGGGTTGTCTACGGTTTGAAAAGTAAGCAACAAGTAGTTTGGGATTTAGCAACAGGAGAAATTATCCATCAAACATCTGAATGGGGTGGTGTAGTAACAGGGGCACGCACAAAATTAGTTTATAAAACTTCAGACAGTCAATTTGCGGTTTTTGATTTAGTCACAGGAGCAGAAACAAGCTACGATATTAGTGATTTTTATGTCACTAAAAATGTTGGGAATGGAATTATTTTAGCTGCTGACTCTCCTGATGGTAAGTGGTTAGTCTTAGATATTTGGTATGATTATGGTAGTTTACAGTTCTTTTTAGACTTGGAGAATCAAACTGGATTTAGCCATGAGTTTACCGAAGGTGATATGGATGTTGTCAATGCGATCGCTTTGACTCCAGACAGTAAGGAGGAGAAGTAGGGAGTCTGTCACCATGGGCAATCTATTTTTTGAAATCCTTTCTGTGTAGAGCTTTCAGCCTTCACTACAATTATTGAATATTTCTGAAATGATTCATTTTTTAACCCCTGAAACTTTTACATAGCAAAAGTTTCAAAAAATCTTGCACTTGGTGACATCTTCCCTATATCTGCCCCAAATGGCAACCGCTTAATGGTGTTCACAGAGTTTTAAGTGATTACCAAGTAGTAGCCAACCTGATTTAAGAAGAAGTCTCGGCATGCCTTATAGTTTTCCAGCGCATCATAAAACTCTGATGCTGTAACGAGATTATACTTGATCTTGAATACTTTTGAAGTTCCATGGCTTGATTTTATATCTTCTACATGGTAGTCTCCAATTTTCCATACACCTTTTGTCTTGTAGCTGTTGTTGGCAGCTTGGTGCATATGCTCCGAACGCAGTTTAGACACCTGCTCTTTGTCTAGCTCTGGATTGCTTACAAGTTTGATTTCAACCACAGCTTCATATAACCTGTTCAAGCTTTCCCGGAAAGAGGATTGAGCTGTCTCTATTTTTTGGGATGCTCTCAAAATTTCCTGCTTAATAGTATCATTAAACTCTATATCTT
>JAJEAQ010000177.1 GCA_022822685.1 Trichodesmium sp. jk18x7bins.61 | reverse complement strand
GAGTTTTTTTTCGTTTTGATAGTTAGATTGTCTGATGTTTGAGGGTGATTCGGTTTGTCTATTACTTTCTCGGAGAAGTAGCTGTAGAATGCTGGGTGAATCGGGTAATGAAGTCCATATTGGTGGTTCAGATTATGGCTTAAAGGTTAGACTTTTTTTGAGAGTCTGTTTACTCATGACATTTCCTGATTAACGCCGGTGTGGCTAATCTGTTTGGCTTCTGATTGCGTCCGGCTCCCGGCTTGACTCTGTGGAATTCTGAGTCCATTCGGTAGTGCTAGTTTAGGAGTGATCTTTCTCCTAGATGGTGGGATTTTAACCTACATCCGATGAGCAGTTTTAGCTGCCCCTTGGCTTGGCCAACGGGTTACTTATGGTTTTTTCTCCGTCATTACCTGGAGGCTTCTTTTTTTCTATTTGGTAGAGCTTGTAGCTGCCGCTTGGCGACTCCATCGTAGTTTCAACGAATCCCACGTTTATTCCTTTTTCTACGAGTTAGCTGATCAGAATTTGCTCAATGTTTGCTACCGCGATTAATTCCTGGTGGGCCAATCCTGAGTGATTGATGCTCATTGTCAATTAGCATGATATTTGCCCACCCTACTAGCTCTACTTAATATTTTATTTATAGATACCCTCTTGGAATTTGAGTACCGTTCTTTTTTTATGTTTGCTAATGCCATAATTACCCTGAAGTTTCGGGTACTTCTTCTGCTTTTTCTCCTCCAAAAACCACTCTTAATATGGGAGGCGCTAAAAATGTTGTCAGAATGACCATGAGAATAATTGCTACATCCAAAGCTGGAGATAAAGCACCACTAGAAGAGCCGACTGAGGCAAAAACCAAGCCAACTTCACCCCTGGGTATCATGCCAATACCAACCGCTAAACGGTTAATTTTACCCAAACCAAAGACACTAAAACCACAGGCCACTTTACCCAAAATAGCAACCACTATTAAGAAAATGGCAATAACTAAACCTTCACGATTAGTCGGAATAGCTGGGTTAAGTACTCCTAGATTAGTTTTTGTCCCCACAGTGACAAAGAAAATAGGAACGATCACATCAGAAATAGGACGAATTAGTTCCTCCAATTCCCTACCTACTTCTGTCTGGTCTAAATTATCTAAAACCAGTCCAGCAGCAAAAGCCCCTAATATAGCTTCCAAATGGATAGCAGTACCAACATAGGCCATTAATAATGCGATTGTCAAAGCTGGAACCACTGTTCGTCCACGGGTTTTGAATTTTCCAGCAAAGAAAACAAAGATGTCATTGAAGAAACGACCAAGCAAAATTGCGCCCACCAAAAAAACACTGGCACTGATAATTAGGTAAATAGCATTTATGACGTCCACTTCGCCAGTTTTGGCCAGACTGGCGACTACTGCCAAAATAATAATACCGAAGACATCATCTATAACTGCTGCACCCAGAATAATTTGACCCTCTTGTGTATTGAGACAGTTAATTTCTGCCAGTACTCTCGAAGTAATACCAATACTGGTAGCTGTTAGGGCAGCTCCAGCGAAAATAGCTGGTACTGCTGAAACATGGAATATTAACATCATGCCTGCTGTGCCACCAACAAATGGTAATGTCACCCCAACAATTGCTACAATCAGCGACTGAATACCTACTTGCATTAATTCTTTAATATTGGACTCTAGACCAATTTCAAATAACAAAATGATTACACCTATTTCTGCCAATACTTCTAGTACCTCACTTTGTACTTGAAATGTGGCTTCAGCAGCATCAGGATTTAAACCCGCTGTTGTTTCTAAGATACTGATAATTAAAGAGCTTGAACTATCAGCTCCACTTTCTGGAAAGATTACCAAGTTGAGGGCTGAAATACCAATAACTACACCCCCTACCAATTCTCCTAATACTGGTGGAAAACCAAGCCAGTTTAAAAACTCGCCTCCTGCTTTACTAGCGATGTAGATTACTACAAGACTCAGCAGCACTCCCGCTACAATCATTGCTGGTTCAGCTTCTGCCTCGGCAGTAGTGGCCAGTATTGGTTGAATTTTTCCTGAGAAAGGAAACAGAAGAATTTCATTGAAAGAATTAAACCCTGCCATTGAATTAAACATTAAGTTTGTCAACACTCGTTGTGATATATCTATAAGCTCTGCTGGTGCTTACTTCCTGTGAAGGAACTAAGCTTTTCATATCGGCAAAAGCCTAAAAGATTTTAGGCTTTTGATGTCTGTTGAGGACATGAAAAGCTGCCTGAGAAATTAGGTCGATTCTAGATTTAGCTATTACCACCTTAAATTTTTATAACGTTTTCTCGTCGAAAAGACATCGATCCCAACTAGCTTGATTCAGACAAATACTCTATGCTGGAGAGACGACATTTGTCTACGGACTTGCTCTAGATAGGTGGGGTTGATTTCCGCGATCGCCACTCCTGGTTGATCATTGGTCTGGGATAAAACTAAACCCCAGGGGTCAACTATCATTGCATGGCCATGAGTTTGTCTTCTACCATAATTATTGCCTGTTTGAGCTGGAGCAATTACATAACAGGTATTTTCTATGGCCCTTGCTTGGAGTAATACTTGCCAGTGGTCTTTTCCTGTGTATGCAGTAAAAGCTGCTGGCACGAATAAAACTTCGGCCCCTGCTTTTGATAGATGTCGATAAAGTTCAGGAAATCTGACATCGTAACATATAGATAGACCTAAATTCCCATAGTCTTTTGATGAATACACCGGAGGTAACTTAGTACCTGCTTTGACACTGCTTGATTCTTGGTAAGTATTACCATCGGGCAAGTCAACATCAAATAAATGTACTTTTTCATACTTTGCTACCTCTTGGCCGTTCGGCCCAATTAAAGATGCAATGTTGTAGACTTTACCATCTCCTGTAGGGACTGGATATCCACCCCCTAAAATTGTAATTTGAAATTTTTGAGCAATTGTTTTGAGAAATTTTTCACTTTCTGTGGCGATCAATTCTGCTTGAGCGATTTTTTCTTCTTCTTCTCCTAAGAAGGGAAAATTTTCTGGCAAGGTAACTAACTCTGCACCTTGACGCACAGCTAAGTCTATTAGTTCTTCTGCCTGTACTAAATTTTTTGATAAGTCAGGCACACTTGTCATTGATATTGCTGCAGCGAGATAGGATTTCATTAAGTCAAATTTTCAGTCTGATTTAAATTTTCGGTTTGATCTTGACTTGCCATAATCACAATTCCCTAAATTGACGTTACAATTGTCAGTGGGGTAATTGAGAAGGCAACTAAATTTATTTATACAAAACTCAGAACGTTCTAGCAATTTTATCTAGCTTTTCAACATTCATCTATGGCAGATTATTGAGTAGTGAATACTCAAATTTGGTCTGTTTTGCCATGATTTAAGTGTTGCAGAATCAAGGGATAATTGTTTCAATCAAGAAAAAAATTCTCATAATTTTATGATCTGATTTATCCCACAGATATGCAACACCAAGTTTTTTGCTTCTACATTAGATGGAAAAGTAGGTCTGGGAAAAAGCGATTAAACTCTATTAAAATTCCGGCGGTGATAATCATCCAAATTGCAGCCAAAACTGGGGCTGTTGACAAAAACTTAAGTAAGTCTTGCATGAATCTTTACTGCTCCATAAAACTTGTACAAAGCGTCACATTTGTTACCATTTGATATTTACTTCCTACTGCAACTGAGGCTTTTGGTATCATATATAACAACTTGCATCTAGTTGTGGACGCCAGTTGTTGAAAATTAATGCTGGCCTTAAGAAGTCTCCTGGAGAAAGCACCTAAATAATTAGCTTCTAAGATAGACCTAGAAGTGTAGAACAAGCTGGTTATTCTTGGGTAGGCTGGAGGCCAATTGAGAATCTCTAGCTTGCAGTAGACAATGCTGAGGCTGACGATTACTATTTCCGGCAGCCCTACCATCTTATACGGTGAGGTCTTTGACTTTCCTAGCGTGGGGAAACTGTGATTTCGTTCTCTTGAGCAAACATTTCACCAGAAGCAAATTCCTTGAGCGCTAACAGAGGCCACAAACCTCCACCCAACATTTTTTGAATTGCTAAAGGAACATCAATAATAATCTCTTTTTCTTCTGGGTTTTTGCTTAATTTAATTGTCTGTAGATAGGAACGACCTACCCAACCAATCCAACCTGCAATATATAGGAATAAAACACTGGTAATCAGGAAATCTCCAGCGTGACTGAGGCTACCATCTATTATTAGGTGAGGCAAACCATCTTCTCCACAAAGTTCTTGGGAATAACGTTCAAATCTTTTTTTACCAGATTCGAGAGCAGCGGTAGTAGGGCGAGCATTTGCAGCTAGTTCCTGAAAAGCTGGTGATTCTGAACATGTAATATATGCTGATGCTCCAGATACACAAGTTGCCCAAAGACTTATGGCTAAAACTAAGGCCAACAATCGTCTCATGAAATTGTTTCCTTTTGTTACAAATTGTTGACAACTATCCATACTTCTGCAGCCTAATTAAGCTAAAAGTAGAGATTTTATTAATAGAAATGATAAATTTGAAGCTGACATTAATCAATGTATTTACATAAATTCATCAGTCAATGACAACGATTTTAGCAATAGAAACAAGTTGTGATGAAACATCTGTGGCGATTGTTAAGAATCGTCAAGTTTTAAGTAATATTGTCAGGTCACAGATTGAACTTCATAGCTTCTATGGAGGTGTAGTACCAGAATTAGCTTCTAGGCAGCATCTAGAAGTAATTAATCTAGCGATCGCCCAGGCTTTGAGAGAGGCAGATTTAGATTGGCCAGATATTGATAGTATTGGAGCTACTTGTGCCCCTGGTTTAGTTGGTGCCCTGTTAGTAGGTATAACAGTAGCTAAAACTCTGGCTATTGTTCATCAAAAGCCATTTGTAGGAGTGCATCATTTAGAAGGTCATATTTATGCAACTTATTTGAATAGAGCAGACTTAGAACCTCCCTTTCTTTGTTTGCTAGTTTCTGGGGGTCATACAAGTTTGATTCATGTCCAAGGTTGTGGCTTGTACGAAACTTTAGGCCAGACAAGAGATGATGCAGCAGGAGAAGCTTTTGATAAAGTGGCTAGATTATTAAAGCTGGGCTATCCGGGAGGCCCAATAATTGATAAATTAGCATCAGAAGGGGACAAATCAGCTTTTTCTCTACCAGAGGGGAAAGTTTCTTTGCCTGAAGGTGGTTATCATCCTTATGATTGTAGTTTTAGTGGGCTAAAAACAGCAGTCTTGCGGTTAGTTCAGAAATTGGCAGCAGAGGGAGATTTATTATCTTTGCCCTCAGTCACGAAGGACATTGCAGCTAGCTTTCAGGACACTGTAGTAAAAGGTTTAACAAAAAGAGCGATCGCCTGCGCTCTTAACTATGGGTTAAATACAATTGCAGTGGGTGGGGGTGTAGCAGCTAATAGTAGTTTGCGACAATAGTGCGACTCGTTCTCCTGCCTAATAAGCAGTAGAATTCCTTGCTGACTCAAAAGGCAAGAAATTAACTCTTAGTCAATCTGATGAAATTTCAGGGCTAACAGCTTATTTAGCAAAGTCCATCCGGCCCTTAACTTGTCCGAGAGAACAAGGAGTGGGAAGCTCGGTAATAAAGTCTCTTGAAGTGAAGCTATGGCATCTCAGAAGATGGGACAAACTGGATATGGTAACCTCGTCAACGCATCGAGAGCAAACCCTATCCGAAATCATAGATGTTACGGTTAGTTCCCCTGTGTATGAGACGGAATCTTTTATTGTGGAATCTCCGATAAGCTAATCAACAGGCGGTGTAGAGAGGAGCCTAAGTCCAGGTAAGACATTGACTAAGGGAACGAGGAAACCAGATATCATCTCTGTGACAAGCAGTAAATACTCTCGGATGAAAGGTGATATTTGGGTAGGAATGGCGACCAAGCTAAAGCCATATTGCTAAGGTGATATGGATCTGCCAAATTCGCCGTGGTTACGAGAAATGTGATACAGACATAAGTAGTGAAAATGCTGGAAGTTACCAGATGGGAAGATATAGATTGGAAAAAGCATCAATCCAATATTTTTCAGAAACAAAACATGATGTATCAGGCATCCTTGAGAGGTGACAAAGTGCGAGTCAGACAACTACAGCGAGACATCATTCGAGATGATTATGCTAAATTGTTGGCCGTCAGAAAAGTCACTGTGGAGAATACTGGTAAGTTCACTGTAGGGGTTGATCGAGAAACTATCACTAACAATCAAGCTCGATGGGAATTAGCCAGACAGCTAAAACTCAATAGTGATTATGAACCAAAACTAACGCCAAACATATACATTCCGAAATCCAATGCCAAGAAAAGACCATTAGGGATACCGACTGTCAAAGACCAAGCAATGCAAGCACTGGTCAAATTAGCATTAGAACCAGAATGGGAGGCCAAATTTAGTGCCCATTCCTATGGATTTAGACCAGGGCGATATGCACAAGATGCAGCAATAGCAGTCTGGGATGCCTTAAAAATGCGTAAGTATGCTGTAGTTCTTGAGGCAAATA
>JAJEAQ010000760.1 GCA_022822685.1 Trichodesmium sp. jk18x7bins.61 | reverse complement strand
ACGAATCACATTAGTGAAAATTGAATAACTTTTGAGTACAAGCTTTAAATAAAAATTTAATTTCATTCCTCTTTTTTTTGGCTCCAATCACTAATCATCTGTGGGCAATTAGCTAAAGTTTCTGCTAAAGACGCAAATTCTACTAAAGGTAACGGACGATTAGATATATAACCTTGAAGTTCATCGCATTCATTTTTAACTAAAAAGCCAATCCTTCCTGAGTTTCCACCCCTTCAGCAATAACTCGCATATCTAGCTGATGAGCCATTGAAATAATTCCTGATGTAATAACTTGATTGGTAGAGTTACGGTCAATTTTGCTAATAAAATTCTGATTAATTTTTATACAATCAATAGGAAATTTTTCCAGATAACTTAAGGAAGAATAGCCTGTACCAAAGTCATCTATAGCAACTTGAATACCTAAAGTTTTTAAGCCATGCAAACTTCGCATAGCTGTTGTTTCATTTGTAATCAAAATACTTTCATTAAAATCTAGCTCGACAAAATTAGGAGCTAAACCACTATTCAAAAGAACTTTAACTAATCTTTGACGTAAATCTAATTGATTTAATTGACGAGCAGATATATTGACTGCTACTCGTGCTTTTCCCAATCCAATATCTTGCAGAGCTTTAACATCTTCACAAGGAGTCTTCAAAACAAATTCACCTATGGGAATCATTAATCCTGCTTCTTCTGCTAAAGGTAAAAACTCTCCGGGTAATCTAATAGAGCCATCGGAAGTTGGCCAGCGTATTAGAGCTTCAGCACCTACAATGTGGTTTTTAAATTAACTATTGGTTGATAATAAACTTTAAATTGTTGATTTGACAAAGCCAAATGCAAATCATTCTCCAACTGTAAAGTATTAGTTTTTTGACGCTTCCCGACTTCACTGTAAAAACTATGTCGATTATCTCCCTGTTTTCGAGTATATACCATGGCCGGCAGGCTTTTAACAGTAATTGTCTAAGTTGCTTACTATCACTAGGATAAAAAGCAATTCCTGCATTAGCACTTATCAAACACTTTTGTTGCTTTAACACAAATGGTTCGACAAATTGCTCTAAAATATTTTGGATGATACCTGTAGTTTTGACCTTATTATTAACTGCTTCCAGGATAATTGCTAGTTCATCTGTACTTAAGCGAACAATAATGCTACTTTTACCAAGAATTTTATTGATTCTTTCAGCTATAGATTTAATTAAAAAATTACTCCACTCATATCCTAAATCATGAATGGGTTGGAAGCGATTTATGCCTAAACAAAGAATAGGAATAGTTGCTGTAAAATTTTCTTCTTTGTCAGATTTCTATGGCTCTAATTTCATAACTTTACTAACAAGTTTATTAAAACTATCTGATCATAAAAGTCGATTATTGAAAAAACCTAGAAGCTCTTGACTAGCTAACTGATTCAGCTTATTTTTAACGAGTTCAATTTGTTTAATGTAACGTGACTCGACAGCTTGTTCACCTTGATATTTTTTCAGTGCAATTCTATTGTAGTCTTTAAAGCTTGAGACTTAAATGGCTTCACTAAATAGCCATAAGGTTCAGTCAATTTTGCTCGTCCTAATGTATCATCATCTGCATAAGCAGTCATATAAACAACAGGTATTTTAGTTGAGAACGAATATGCCCAGCAGCGTGAATACCATCTAAATCTCCTACATAATATCCATTAGCGCTAAGTTAGAGCGTTTTTTTTGTTGCTGTTTGGATAACTTCTTCACCAGAGTCTACAATTCCAATTACTTCATATCCTAGCTTCCGCAGATTTATGGCAAGATTTTCCGCAGAAATCAGTTCATCTTCAACAACTAAAATTGTTGTGGGAGTGTTAATGGTATTTTGAGCCACATCTATAAGATTTTACCAATATAACATTATGCTCTCTAGTCTTATATCATGTCCGAATAATTAGTGATAAATAAAATTATAGGATTGATAATTAGGGGAGAAACACCTCCCTTAGCTTATAATTTATCCCTCCTTCCCAACTACTGACTACTGACTACTTTATTTATTTATACGTATTCAATCAGACATTATATTACTTTTGTATCCTGCCTCAACCGCAGCGAGTTAATGGGGCGACACTAAAATCGCCGAATCGTTTTTCATTTTGTAGCAGGAGGCGCAGCCTACCGTAAGGCAAAGCGCTTCAGGCTTCCCAACTTCTGAGTATTTTTAGATGATACCAATCATCTTTGATTGTACTACGAAACTAAGACTGAGGCAGAAAATATAAGTAGTATTACAGTCATGGTTTTCCTTGATTTAGTTAAAATTTCACTCTGGCTTCATTTAATAATAGTTAATCTTAATTCTATGCTGCTTCAATATAAATTTTAATTTGCTGCTCTTGAAAGATAGGATTACTTTATGTGAGATATAATAGGAAATAGGGATTAAAATCGTGGCTTATATTTCAGAGGAGTAAACATTAAATTAACTACTGTACTCTCACCCCCCCATCAAATTCTATTTCGGCTTTCAATTGTTTAGAGAGAATCCGCATTAACTTGAACCATAAAGAAGAACTATTTTTCCAATCAAAATTGGCCGGCATACCAATATCATTATCTCTAATTGTGAGGTAATTTTTTTCCTGTTGTTCTTGATGTAATTGAATACAAATTTCTCCAGATTTATCGTTATAAAAAGCGTGTTTCAATGAATTTGTGACTAATTCATTAATTAGCAATCCACAAGGAATTGCTGCTTCTAAATTCAAAGTTATAGACTCTACATTAATGATGATTAGAATCAGATTTTATCCCCTACTATAGGAACAGAATAAATTATCCATCAGAGTATGAATATATTCACTAAAATCAATTTGTCCTAAATCTTTTGACTGATATAATTGTTCGTGGATTAGAGCCATTGTTTGAATTCTATTTTGGCTATCGGCAAATAATTCCTGAACTCTTGGAGAGCCAATATAATCTGATTGCAAATCCAATAAATTAGAAATAACATGTAAATTACTCTTAACTCGGTGATGAATTCCTTTGAGTAAAACTTCTTTTTCCTCAAGAGAGTTTTGAATTTGTGTTTCTACTTGTTTACGATCGCTAATATCAATACAACTACCAATATAACCAGCAAAACTACGATTCATGTTAAATCTAGGCATCCCTGTATCTAAAATCCAACGGTATTCGCCATCTTCTCTTCTCAAGCGATATTCTATGGTAAAGAATTGATGAGTAGAAAAATTGACTCGGTAATTTTCTAAATAATGCTCCACATCTTCAGGATGAATTCCCTCTAGCCCGCCCAGCCCTATTTCTTGTTCTAAACTATGCCTGGTAAAACTGAGTCATCTTTTATTAAAATAGTTAAAAAGACTATCACTTCCAGACATCCAGATTAATACCGGAGCACTATCAGCCATCATCCGAAAACGTTGTTCACTTTCGCGGAGTGCTAACTCTGCCTCCCGATATTCTAAAGCACTGACAAAAATCTCACCAATAATTTTTAATAGATTAATTGTAGAATTTGTCCAACTGCATAATTGATGCGCTGCATCGAAACCAACTAAACCAACTAATTTACCTCCAGAAACCATAGGAATACACAACAAGGATCGAATTGATTGCGTTGATAGTATTTGTTTTTCTGTACTTGCTTCCAGAGGCAAGTCGGAAACTAGAGGTATATGCACTACTTCAAGTTTGTTGAGCTTTTCCATTAACCATGGTAATGAGTCTATGGGAATATTTTGTTGATTTTCAATTTCAGTTTCTGTTCCTGTAGCGCTCCACTTTTGAATATTACTAACTTAAGTTTCATCCTGATTTACTAAAAACATATAACTATGCTCTGCACCTATTAATTCAGCCAGTTGCTTGAGGGCAGTTTGGATACTGCTATCAATTTTCTCAGGATTGAGGTTAATGAAGCTAGTAGAAATACTAGAAACGAGTTTTTCTAATTCTAGTTGTTGTTGGAGAATTACTTCTGCTGTTTTGCGATCATTAATATCTTTATGGGTGCCAACCATTCTAACTGACTTGCCTGTTTCATCTCTGACTACAACTTTACCATAAGCTGCTATCCACTTCCATTCACCAGATTTAGTTTGTAATCGATAGTCAAAAGCATAGATAAATGAATTATCTTCTAAGCGCAAATTCAAAGCATCCATCACCCAATCTTTACCCTCTGGGTGAATTGACATTTCCCAAGATTTCATGTTATTAGGAAAATCATCTCCTTCATAACCTAACATTTCTAGCCATTGAGGACTATTAACACTCTCCTGTAAAAAATATTGCAATCCCGTAATCCATCACCTGAAGCTTCTAAAGCAAGTTGCAATCGTTCCTGACTTAATTTTACTTCTGCTTCTGCCTGTTTCTCCTCAGTAACATCTTCTGCTATTCCAGCTATTCTGCAAATTACTCCTGCTTCATTTTTTATCAGAAAGGCACGATCCCAAATCCAACGTATTTCCCCAGTAGGTTATAATACGATACTTTTGCTCATATTTTTCCTCAATTGGATTTGCTAAAGCCTCCATTATTTTTGGACGCTCTTCTGGATGAATCGCATCTAGGAAAAAGTCGGATGATGCCCGTAATTGATCGCAGTTACAGCCCAATTTTTCTTACAGCTAGGAAAAATATAAATAACTTGATTGTTTTGAGGCTCGCGCATCCTGGAAACACTGTTCAGATTTTTTGTTAGTTGACGAAATCTTTCCTCACTTTCTCGTAATGCCATTTCTGTTTGCTTGCGTTGTACAATATCTAAGACAGCACCAAAAATTTTAATTACTTTACCTAACTCATTAAAAATTGGTTTTCCTGTAATTTAAATATATTTAATTTCACCATCTGGGAGTAATATTCTTTGATAAAATTTCTAGCTTTGACCATGATTAATTGCCAAATACGTTGCTTTTTTTTAAGTGCTGATAAATCATCAGGATGAACTAATTTCATATAATCTTCCCGAGTTGGAAAATCAGATTTTCGCTCTCAACCAAAAATCTGATATAGCTCTTCCAAGAATCTGACTTTACCTGTAGCCAAATCATTTTCCCAGCTTCCCATATCAGTAATTTTTTCTGCTTCTATTAATTGTATTTGACTATGATGAAGAGCTTCTAAAGTTTCCTTTTTTCTGTTATATCTCTTACCACTGCATAGATTAAATTTTATTCTAAGAAAGGAGCGTTATTCCAGGCTAACCACCGATAAGAACCATCTTTAGTGCGATAACGATTATGGAAATTAAAATATGTAGTCCCTTCAGAAATTTTTTTAGCTGCTTCAATAGTAGTATTTTGGTCTTCTGGATGTACAAAGTTAATATAGGGTAGTGCTAAAAGTTTTTTTGTACTATAACCTAAAATTTTTGACCAACTAGGATTAAGCTGTTTAGAATAACCATCAGTTTCAGCAATTGCTAGTAAGTCAAGAGAAAGATTAAAAAAGCGATCGCCCTGTCTAAAATCATTTTTACACCCTCACTCAGTTGATTAAATGATTGTACTAAATCGTCAAATTCGGTAAACATAACTATCTCTTGCTGAAGTGATAAAGACTCCCCAGTAATAATATTTTTTTTGCTCGCTTTTTAAGAATTTATGTATTGGTTTAGTTATCACTCGATCCATAAACATAGGGAAACAAATAACTAAAATCATTGCTAATAAGCACAATAAGAGAGTAATTTTAGTATTTTTATTGATTTGTGCCATAAATTATGATTCTGGCACAACCACTACAATCAACCAATCCAATTCATATTGATTTTGCTCAGGTATTAACTCTACAAAATATTGCTTTTCTCCGACTTGAAATTCTAAAGGGGAGTTTAAATCTGATTAAAATCACTTTTTCTGCTAATAAATAAATTATTAGCTATTTCCTGAATAAATAATTCATCAGTTTTAATATTAGGCAATTGTTTTCTTAGAGAATCTGATAGTTTATGGAAGGAACTAGCGACAAATAACCCAGATTTGTCGAGCAGATAAATTGTTCCTGATTGACTCAGATTCATTGTCTGAAGTAATTGTTCAATCCGTGAGATAAGGAACTCAACAACTAATACTCCCATTAGAATATTACTCTGGTTGTAAATTGGATAACTAACAGAGATAGACAGTGATTCTGGGGAATCATTCCAATTATCAATTTTACTCCAGACAGGCTTACCTGTTTTAAGCCCATCTTGATATCAACTTTCAGCTTGATAATTATATTTATAGCTTTTAAATACTTCTGTGAAATTCTCTTCCTGATTTGTCGAGTATTCCGCGATCGCTCCTGAATTTGATTTAGTCATTAACCTAACCACAAAACTATGATCATTATTTCTCTCAACTCCAACAAATTCTCCATTTGTGCTGCCTAAATTAATCTGACTAACATTATAAATTGTTTAATCTGTCCCACAAACAACTCTCTTGCCGATGTTAAGTCATTAAAACTTAACAACCATAACTGAATTAACTCTTGGTTAATTTGATAAATCAAGTCAGGTACTTTAAGTAATTATCTAAATCCTGAGTTATCTGATTACCAATTCGACTATTAAATTCATTCGCTAGTTGTTGAATTGCTATTTGTTCTTTCTGTAATGACGTCCAACCCACAAATCCTAGTGTAACTAATGCGGGGAAAATCAAAGATGTAAATATAATTACTCGCAGTGATACCTTAATATTTGTCTGCAAAAAAGTATTTTCCGAAATTCTATAATTACTCAGTTTTTTTTCTCAATTTATCTATTGGTAAATTCACCATTATTTTCACCGAAATTACTATTCAGTAGCAGTTTTTAAACAATTCACTCAACTCTTGTCACAAATATTATGTACAATTATCCTCTTAAATTATTGTTTTCTCCTTTCCTCCTGAATATTGAACTAACTCCGATATCCCCTTACTCTGTCTCCTCTAATATAAAATCCGACTGAACAGTTATAAATAAATTCGGGAGGAGTCAGGAGGCACGGATTTAGGAGTTAGGAGAAATATAATCTAACTATTTCAGGACTTACGTATTACTGCTATGTATAGCATGCAAAATTGTCAATATTAGGAATACTGCCACTACAAATAATACCATTGCCTAAGTCCTGTATTTTTTTGTGATGAATCTCTATTTTTTAGTCAAACAGATCTGAAAATAAAGTCTTTTTATCCCTTTAGTTTATTTATAAAATTATTTTTTAAAATTGGTATAAGGAGCAATATATACCAAATTTGGTCGTGCTAAATATGGGTTACATAAGTATTGCAAATAATTCACTCCGAGAGAAAGGTTATTGCTAGCTGCTACATTTATGATATAATTTGTCTAAAATACCATTAGAAAAAAATAGATGAAAGCCGTTGAATTAATAGGAACTATTGATGAAAAAGGGCAATTATTCCTCGACCAACCCATTGAAAACTTAGCTCCAGAGAAAGTGCTAGTTATCATACTTTTTTCCGAAGGAAGTAACAGGAGAAACTGAACCAGAGCCTGATGATAAGTAGGTGAGCGTTAAAAAATCGAGCTATGTAACAAAATGTAAAACTATGGAACAGTCTAAGACCTCGCCCGATCGGGCGGGGTTTAAGAAATACGTTATTTCAGACTCTTTTACAAAACTAAACATACATCCATTTTATCGTGCCCATCTACTTGCTCCCGTTGAAGAAATAAAAGCCAGTCTCAGGAGAGTATTGCAGTAAGGTAAATCTGGACAAACTAGACCAATTTCTGAATTATGGGAAAGGATAGATGCAGAATAAACCAAACCCAGTTTCTATCAGATTCTCAGATGAATTTGAGGAAAAATTATATAGGTTGTCAAAAAAATATCGACCTATCCGCTCGGATATTCAAACAATTATTGAACAATTACAAGGAGGTAATTCTATTGGCGATCGCATTACTGGAATGGATGCAGAATATGTAATCTTAGAGATTATTTGTAAAACTCAAATTAAATTATTGTGTAGGGAGGGCCATTCTGGAAAGCTCTCTTCGTACTCACCATAATTTTAGTTGTCCCCCGCCGGCCACCAGAATTAAGCACTCTAGCTATCTTAATATTTGCTTGACAAACAGTCTCTAATATCAAATCCGTCTGCTTCAGAGTAATATAATTCCTATTGTCAGTATGAGCAAAAGTCCGTTAAACTCTAGAATATCGACTTAATTATTCCTCAATACTGAATTATACCAGTGCTACCGGATTTGATATCACTGCTATAGCAAGCGCCCCCACAGGGACAGACTTCCAGACACTCATTTGTAACATTCTTTTTTTTCACGCATGGTATTATTTATACTACTGTATTAATCCTCACGGAGTGAAAAGATTGCGTAGGTTGGGTTTCATTCTTCAACCCAACATCATGTAGATTTTTGTTGGGTTAGGAAGCGTGCTTAACCCAACTTACAGTTTTATATCTAATTATCTAGACTTGATATTATTACCCCTGAATAATTATCGCCCTACTTCACTAACCATTCCGCAATTTTTAAATTTCATCGCGATCGCCTCATCTACTATTAGTATCTGTAGGGTAGGCCAAGAAAGCCAAATTTATCTTTGGTCTCAATAACTAATATCATGTCCGGTTGAATACGTATAAATCAATAAAGTAGTCAGTACTCAGCAGTCAGGAAGGACAGATAAATTATAGGCTAATATCAAATCCGCGGTTCATTGGTATAGTTAGTCAGTAGTCAGAAGAATCGCTTCCCAAACAGGATGAATAAATCTCAACTTTTCTTTGATAATTTCCTCTCGATAACTTGTTAACTTCTAGCAGAAACACAAACGCGATCGCGTCCTTGAGATTTAGCCTCATAAAGAGCTAAATCTGCTTCCCTAATCAAATCATCAGCTTCTGATTCAGACTTTAATTCCCAGGAAAATGATTTTCTGGTAGCCACTCCACAACTAATCGTCACAAAATTACTAACTTTTGAACTCTGATGAGTAATAGCAGCACCCTTAATATTTCGACTAATTTTTTCTACTACATGAAAGCCTCCTTCTGAATTTGTTTCTGGCAAAACAACTACAAATTCTTCACCGCCATAACGAGCTACTAAATCAGTAGAACGATTCACATTTTGAATAATAATATCAGCTATCCTCCTTAAGCAACTATCCCCTACTTGATGACCATAAGTATCATTATAAGCTTTAAAAAAAATCTACATCACACATAATAATTGACAATGGAAAACCATTTTTATAAGCCCGCTTCCACTCGCTTTCTATATACTGATCGAAGTAACGACGATTAGTGGTCATTGTTAAACTATCTACAGAAGCCAAACGCTCCAACTCTTGATTTACCCTTTCCAATTTTTCAGTCAACATTCGCTCTTTTTTTATTTGCCGTCGTAGCTCACTCATTGCCCATTGAGTTTCTAATAAGCGTCGAACTCGTTGCCGTAAAACTGCCTAGTGAATTGGTTTAGTAACATAATCTGTTGCTCCCACTTGAAATGCCAAATCAACAGATGCTTGATCATCAAGCACTGTAATCATTAATACTGGTGGACTATTTCCCCCTAATAACTTATGTAGTTCAGTACAGCAAGTAAAGCCATCCATTCCAGACATCATTGCATCAAGTAATACCATATTTGCTAATTGTTTTTGACAAATTTATAAGCATTGTTCTCCATTATTTGCTTCAATAACTTGAGATCCATCTTTCTGCATTAGACATCTCCGAAAAATAAATAGATTGTGATAGAATAACAAAAAAATTTATTTTTACCAACCAATTATGAGCAGCATACTCGAACATATCCAAAGTCATCCTCAAGAAGCACAGCGTTTCTTAGGTAGTATGAACAA
>JAJEAQ010000330.1 GCA_022822685.1 Trichodesmium sp. jk18x7bins.61 | reverse complement strand
TGAAGTTTCTAACAGAAAAACTTGACCATTAGGGCTGATTTCTAGTTCAGCTAGAAAATGACTAATCTGACTCAGAATCAAATCGACACCAATCGCACCTCGAAAATTTTCAGTTTGATCTAACACAGGAGCAGACAATGTTATCCCCAGTTCACCTTCTTTAAAGTTATAAATTTCGCTCCTGGTTGGTGTTCCGGCTTTTAGAGCAGCTTTATACCAAGGTCTTATTTCGGGATCATATGGTACAACATTTAATCTTTGAGTTCGCTGACCTTCTTTATCTACTAAATAATTCACGTGATTGGGGAAATCTTTAAATACTTTAATATTCAGAATGCCATCTAAATTTCGTTTAGCTAGACTGTATTCTCCATTTTCATGGTCGTCACCTACAAAATATATAGCCCGAACCAATTCAAATAATTGGAGTTGTTTTAAGAAGTAAACTGCCAAAGAATCCGGATTACTGGTATTAAGTTGTTCAAGCTGAATGGATCGATATTTATTTGAGCAACAATGTAAGGATACTCTAGGTAATTATCATGGTGTTCTTGGATGGGATTTGTAATTTCGCTTTCTAATTGATTTGCTAACTGATTGACTACTTTTTCTCCATTTCTAAAAGACAGATAACCAACCAATGAACTGTCGCCAAGATTTGTAAAACAAAGGAAAAAAATTAGAATATTTTGTAGAGATATTCTACGAGTATTATTCATATAGTTGAGGATTCTGGAGATCATAAGCAATAGATCATACCAAGTCAGAGATCAATGGAACTTCCAATGCCATTTTATCTCGGTATTTTGTGCTGATACTTTTACTTTGTATTCTCTGACACAAGTTAACTAGAGAATTACAACAGCGATCTGCCAAAACATACTATATCCCTAATTGTTCCTATGAATTATCTCACGCTGTAGACAGGTAGGCAAACTATTTCTCCTGATGCTTTTCCATTTATTTTTGCTCAGAAAAGTTATCGAGCAATTTTTGTATATCAGTTTCAGTCAGAGACCTCAGTAAACTAAAATTAAAAGGTTCTTGATTAATATATTCTAGATAAGATTCACTTAAATACGGCAGTGATCCATTTTGATTTTGAAGATAAACTTGAAACCATGCCAAAGTTAACGCCTGCATCGAAGAATAAGCTAAAGCAGGATTTGGACCGATTAGTTCTTGTGGTATTTCTAGAGAAACTTCTTGTTCTTCTCCTACTCCAATAAATGAAAAATGAGTTGCTGGTTCGCTTAAAACCAAATATCTTTCTGGGGTAGTTAAGCTAATGAAAGGATAAATTTGCTCAGGAATTGGTGGAGCAATAATATCTTTAGTACTAGCAACAATCATTACAGGTATTTCAATTTTACCAACACCTTCAGATCCAAGCACACCACTAATCAGAGGATTAACTGCAATAATCGCTTTAATGCGTTCATCTTGCAAATCGTAATTAGTTTTTGGTAGCTTAATAGTTTGACACTGTAATAATAGAGATAAATTCAAGATAAACCTAGTATCTTCAGATTGACAATTTTGTCTCAGTTGCTCCAGGTTGAGGGGAGCCCCTGCCAGACTTAAAGCTGTATAACCACCAAAAGATTGGCCTACTACTCCCACCTGTTGAAAATTTAGCCTACCCCGCCAGATCGGATCAGAGGCAATTTTCTCTTCTAGTTGATCCAGCAAATACTTAATATCAAGTGGGCGGTTAATAAATTCCATACCATCTACAGGTGTGCTAAAACCTCCAAAAATACTTTCAATTTTTTCCGCACTTGAGCCAATATGTTCCGGTACTACTACTGCAAAACCATGGGATGCTAAATGTTCAGCCAGATAGACAAAACTATTCAAGTCTGAGCCTAGACCATGAGAAATTACTATTACAGGAATTAATTGATTTCTGCTGAGCTGAGGAAGATAAATATCAGCAGGAGAAGAGCGATCGCGATTGGGATTTCTAAAGAACAAAGATTGTTTTTCCCATCTCACATTCCCCGGTTGCCTCAAATCTGGTAAACTCTGAAAATCGATTTTTTTCTCAGCCTGCGCTAAATTTTCTGCCTGGTCTTGCAATTCTGCTAAAATCAAGCGTTCTTCGATAAATCGTCTTAATAATTCTTCAGTTAAATTGATACTATTTTCCAGCTCTATTAAAATATCTCCAGGAAAATTTTTCAATAGATTAATAATAGTTAGACCATCTGGATCACTAACAGACAACTCTAAAGCTGTTTTGAGAGCCGTACTACCATTTTGATTGTCTTCAGTTCGCAAAATTCGGCCTAATCCCTTGAGAATTTCTTTTCCTGCAGGTTCTTCCAGAAATGCTTTAACAATACTAGGATTCAAATCAAAACGAGTTTGAAAAAGTTCCTGTAGATCTAGTTTGTTCTTTTGTAAAACTGTCTGCATTTCTTTTGTTTCTGCTGTTGTCAGCATCTCAGAATAAAAGGTAAATTCCTGAGAGTATTCCCCTTCTTTGGCAAAATTTTCTATATTTTTAACTGATATTTTGAGTCGAAAATGAGGAAGAGAAACTGTAATGGGATATTGGATTTTAAGAGCAGGAATATCAATGATAATCTTTTCCGCAGCACCAGCAGGAACTTTGGTAAAAATAGCTGATAAAATGCTTAATCCTAAAGCAAGTATAAACCTTCTAATGAGCATTTTAGATAAGCAAAAATATTGAGTTACTTCATTTTTTTTGCTCTGATGAAGAGGATCTATTTTGGCAAGAATAATGTTCATAATATATTGATAAATATTTTTTGCTTTGCATCGGTAAAATACCATAAATAACTCCTTATTTTTTATAATGTTTATGCTTCTGATTCTGGATAATTATACTAATAATAGTAGTTTTTATAGCGTTTCTTGAACTCTGCCGGTACACTTTTATTTAACTCCGACTCCCGACTCCCAACTCCCAACTCCCAATTCCCAATTCCCCAAAATCAGAAATCTTTGTACCTCACCAAGGCTGAGAACTGCTATATATTAGTTAATTATGAGATTTGTACAAACATAAAACAGAGAATGTATGAGTCAGTAATAATTCATGACTTAATGCCAAATCGACTTTAATCAAACTATTTTAAAAAAAATCCAAGTATTTACCTAAAGCAGATTTGGCAATCTAATCCAGGATGGCGGAAATAACTGACCAGTGACAAAATACTCAAAGCCTTAGCAAATCATACTTTTGCATGAGTGCCTTTTAATTTTTAACTTCCGGGTAACGACGGTACTAGGTAACTGGTCTATAATAACCAAAACTTCCATTGTATCAGGTTACGAGCAATTTTTTTGATTTATTCTTTCAAAAGCTGTTCAAGAGATTTCCTAGGAATAAATTATCTGTCTTGTAGAGTAGGCATCGTGCCCGCACCTTGTAGAGCCAAGAAAATTTAGCAGTTCCTCAATAGGAAGTAACGATCGCTAAATACTGTGCAGATAGTTGGGTATTAGGCGTTGCTGAAACTGAGTATGAATTCCAGCAATTGAACAACTGAAATAGCTCCCATCATGAGGCATATAATTAGTAGATGTACGTCAGTATGATATCAGTAACTCCACTGAACCAAAACTTACAGGCCAAGTATGGTGGGGTGGGTTACTTGGTAAAGGTAGTCAAGTTCAGGGACGCAAATGTTTAGGCTGTCCACAAATGTTGCGGTTAAGTTTGGATGGAAAGGGACTTTATGCTACAGATTCTCTTTTTAGTAGCTGGGATAATCAATTTTATCCAGATTTGAAGCAATCAGGTTCGACATTGGTACAGATTGACTGCAATACCGAAGCCGGTGGACTTGAGATTAATCCAAATTTTTTGATAGATTTTGGCCAGTCGCCAAATGGACCAGGTCGCGCCCATGAAAATGGGTGATCCTGGTGGTGATTGCACTTCTGATATTTGGATTTAGTTATTACTGTAATACCAAATTTCAGAATTAGAAAACCAGGCTTCATAAGAAGCCCGGTTATAAGCTGATGTTTGCTTTGGGAGCGATCGCTTTGAGCTACAAATCTAATAACCTTTTTCCATGAATCACCGCAGCAACAGTTACCAGATTTCCTTTAACGTGATAAAGGACTCGGTAACTATAAGCATGATCTTGCTGGTAATTTTCATTACCGAACTCTTCGACTATTTCTCCTTGTAAAGGATTATGAATCAAATTTTTGGTAACATTTATAATTCGATGGACTACTGCTGCAGCATAGGAAACAGAGTCACGTGCTATGTAGGAAGCGATCGCATCCACATCATCGATAGCCTTAGAAGACCAAACTACTTTATAACCCATTTACTCAAAAGCCCTTCAGCTTCTTCTTGTGTAATTTTTCTTTCTTTATCAGCTACTTCTAAACCGTGAAGAACTTTTTCAATTACATATAAATGATATTGAACATCTTCAAGGGAGCAATTATCTGGCAATTTGCTCAATAGAGATTCTACTTTGTTTTTAGCGGTACTCATAAAGTTCATATAATTAAGTCACTGTTCCTAGTTGTACATGAGCCACTGGACAGCGACATCTGGTATTTTGCGTTTTTTTTGCTTTCAATACATAAAAAAGCGAAATACACATCCCCTCTTAGAGGAACCTTTAGGATATTAATCATGTTTATTCCTAATTTCATTATTTTGAAACCAGTTGGTCTTATATAGTTCCTTTAAATAAGATGCCTTCATGTTCCAGTGCCTTTTGCAAAAAAAAAATAGTTCAGATTATCGCCGACCTTAACTCTAGATATAAAAAAAGGGAATATACTTATTAATAATATAACAATCTGATTCAACTTCATAAAATAGAATACTATATTGAGCATCAGTTATAAGGGGAATTACTTGTTTTTCATAACTTATAGCAGTTCTCAGCCTTGGTGAGGTACAAAAATCTACTGCTTTAGTAGTCAGTAGTCAATAGTCAATAGTCAGTAGGAATCTATTGGTTACAGACTCCGGTGATGTAGGCACTCCAAGTCAAATCAAAATATTTTTTCTATAGATAGCCAGATACAGCACTGCTAATGTACCGGCAGAGTCCGAAAAACGCTATAACTACTCCATTATCTCCATTGATTTATATAGGGCTACCCATTAAGGTTAGGACATCCCTATGCATGCATGCATACCTCTTGCCTTTTGCCTTTCAACCCTGATTTTTGTCCTCACCAAAAAACGTACTGCTAGATCTCACATTTTGCACTTCAATTTGTAGTAATAAGGTAGTATGAATACTGATAAAGTGGGGGAGTAATTCCGCACTTTATTAGCGCCATCCCAGACTAAAAATTTCAGTTTAGGACTTCTGCTGAAGTCAGCTAAAAATTCTCATAGTTAGCGATCGCCTGAGTCATCTTCTCAATCACTTCCGCCACAAGTATAGTCCCTAACTCACCAGCAGCACGAGTCCGAATACTCAAACTATTTGACTCAACCTCCTTAGCACCCACAACAGCCATGACAGGAACTTTAGCTTTTTCTGCATTACGAATCAACTTACCCAACCGCTCATTACTAGCATCTGCTTCTGCACGAATACCGACTCTCAGCATCTGAGCAGCAACATCTTGAGCAAAAGGCAAAAACTCCGAATTAACTGGCAAAAGTTTAACTTGAGTAGGAGCCAACCAGAGAGGAAAATCTCCAACATACTCCTCAATCAGAATCCCAATCAATCGTTCCAAAGAGCCAAAAGGAGCCCGATGAATCATCACAGGACGTTTTCTCGCCCCATCTTCTGCAACATATTCTAAATCAAATCGTTCCGGCAAATTATAATCTACTTGTACAGTACCCAACTGCCATTCACGATCCAAGGCATCTTGGAAGATAAAATCTAGTTTAGGGCCATAAAATGCTGCTTCACCAATCCCCTCAAAATGATCCATACCCATCTTTTCCACAGCCCGACGGATAGCATTTTCAGCTTTTTCCCAAGCTTCATTAGAACCAATATACTTATCAGAATTAGGGTCTCGAAAACTTAATCTAGCCCGAAAATTCTCCAATTGTAGACTCTTAAATACAGACAAAATCAAGTCAACCACATTCAGAAATTCTGAATCTAATTGTTCCGGGGTAACAAATAAGTGAGAATCATCAACTGTAAAACCACGAACTCGAGTCAACCCTCCTAATTCTCCTGACTGTTCATAACGGTAGACAGTGCCAAATTCTGCAAGTCGGATGGGCAACTCTCGATAAGAATGTAATTCACTCTTATATATTTGGATATGAAAAGGACAGTTCATCGGCTTCAAAACAAAACCCTGTTCCATAGCTGCTGATTCTTGATCCTCAGCCATCATTGGGAACATATCCTCCTTATACTTTTGCAAATGTCCAGAAGTTTTGAATAGATCAACTCTGCCAATATGAGGAGTAACCACAGGTAGATAACCTCGTTTAAGTTGTTCTTGTTTGAGGTGGTCTTCCAGTAAACCGCGCAATAATGTACCTTTGGGAGTCCATAAAGGCAATCCCGGCCCCACGAGATCAGAAAAGATAAATAGTCCTAATTCTTTACCTAGCTTACGGTGGTCTCGTTTGAGGGCTTCATCTTTGCGTCGTTTGTATTCAACAAGTTGCTCTGGAGTTTCCCAAGCTGTACCATAAATTCTTTGTAACTGAGCCTTTGTTTCATCTCCTCGCCAGTAAGCTCCTGCTAAACTCTCTAATTCAATTGCTTTAGGATTAATTTGCTTTGTACTTTCAACATGGGGGCCGGCACACAAGTCCCACCATTCCTCCCCAAGATGGTAAATAGTAACGGGATCTTCTAAGTCCGCCAGAATTTCTAACTTGTATGGCTCTTTAATATTTTCAATTCGACGCTTGGCTTCCTCACGACTGACTTCCTCTCTCACTACAGGTAGATCGCGCTTAATAATTTTGACCATCTCTTTTTTGATGGCCTTTAAATCATCTTCTGTAAATGGGTCTGGAGTATCAAAGTCATAGTAGAAGCCGTTTTCAATCCAAGGGCCGATTGTCACCTGAGTCTTGGGAAACAGCTTTTGTACTGCCATAGCCATAATATGAGATGTAGTATGACGAATTTTTTTGAGACTTTCAGACTCGCTGGTGCGAGGTAAATGAATTTTTTCTGGTTGTTCTGGAGAAGTGTTAGATTCTGGCCTAGACATTAGCTATTTCTGTTTGGATTTTACCTTTTTATTTTTGCATGGCTACTAAGACTGAATTTCAGCATAGTTAACTCGCCTGTATATCAGGTATATATATCCTGATTCTCAATATACAAATTCTGTTCCGACACACTATCAGGTACAGTTTTTATCTGAATAATTAGGATTGTGATCTAAATATTGGGGAGAGTGATGCTCTCCCTAATGTGAGCGATACTCTGATTACCAAAGCGTGTTTTCACTTCTCATACTGAATCGAGCGATCGCTACTATATTGAAAGCTCCCTCCGTGTTTCAACCGGGGGATGAAAACGAGCAAGTCGTTTATACTTGGCTTCTTTCCTTCCTTCATTAACTAGCTTCTTTTCTAGCTGTTTCTAACCAATTATCATACAACTGTTGATTATTTTTAACCCATTCTTGAGCGTGGCGCAGAATATCTTCTGGTTTATCTTCACCCCCTTTAATGAGTAAGCTTTCAGCATTCATATCTGCAGCTGAAATTTGGACTAATTCAAACCATTTTTTGGCAACAGGGTTAGCCTCTAGGAATTGTTTGTTAGCTACAATACGCTGTTCACTTCTAGGAAAGCCAAGATTTTTTCCATCTACTGATGTATCTTCATCATTCAAGCTTCCCATAGACTGTGGTAAGGAGGTGAAAGGAACTTCCAACCAAACTACATCTTGATCTTGTTTTAAAACTGTAAATATCCAGTGGGGATTAAGAGCATAGTAGAGAATGGGTTTTCCTTGTTGGTAGCGAGTAATAGTATCTGCTAGAAAAATTTCATATTGTCCTTGATCATGCTCAACTGTATCTTGCAGTTCATAAGCATCAAGTTGATGTTCTATTATCAACTCACAAAACCAACCAGGATTACAACCTACTAAATTCGCCTTACCATCTCCATCCGAGTCAAAAAGTTGGGCATTTTTTGGATCTTTTAATTGTTCAATGTTAGTGATGTTGTATTTCTCAGCTGTTTTTTTATCAATTTCATATCCTTGTATTCCATTAGGGGTCAAATTTCCAACTATCTCTAACTTTTCTTTACCACCAGCATTATTAAAATATTCGTTGTGTAATGGATCGTAGTAAACGGTGCTATATTCTAAGTCTCCATTAGCAACAGAAATATAAATTGCTGGATAACTGATTTGTTTAGGTTTTTCCACCTGATAACCAAGTTTTTCTAGACCTATATTGACAATCTCAGTTTGAAATGATTCTTTCATCCATTCACTATTGGCACTACGAATAGTAACAGTGTCAGAACTAGGAACTTGTTGGCAAGAAGTAAAAACTATTAATAAGCTTGTCAGGATTGCTCCTAAGATAATTTTCAAGGATTGTTGTTTCATTTTTGTCTCCCTAGCAAATTTTAAGTGTTGAATTTTCCGATAATTTTTACCTTGATGAACAGTGAGATGTTTAACAAGTCAGTGGGAAAAGTACGAGTTCTGATCTAAATTATACAAGTACTCATATTTCCTATGGTTTATCTTGTACTAAATCCAGTTTATGAATAATCTTGAAAAAAACGGCTACTCTATCTTTTAGAGTAAGTTTTATTGTTTTTTTAAAACGTCATCTACTCATCATAGATATAGTATAAGTTCTTAAATAAATAGCAGCAGTTATTTTGTAGTAATACTTTCGGGACTGACACAAAGACAGTAAATATATATAGTTAGTTAAAATATAGTATAAAGACTGTCTCATGATTGGCCATATTAATTACCTTCTTGTCTGGCTATTTCTAACCAATTATCATACAACTGTTGATTATTTTTAACCCATTCTTGAGCGTGGCGCAGAATATCTTCTGGTTTATCTTCACCCTTTTTAATGAGTAAGCTTTCAGCATTCATATCTGCAGCTGAAATTTGGACTAATTCAAACCATTTTTTGGCAACAGGGTTAGCCTCTAGGAATTGTTTGTTAGCTACAATACGCTGTTCAAGTCTAGGAAAGCCAAGATTTTTTCCATCTATGGATGTCTCTTTTTCCGTCACTTGATCCAGAGGTTGTGGTAAAGAAGTGAAAGGAACTTCTAACCAAGTTGCATCTTCACCTGGTTTTAAAACTGCAGATATCCAGTGGGGGTTAGAAGCATGGTAGAGGATGGGTTTTCCTTGTTGGTAGCGAGTAACAGCATCTGCCAGTAGAATTGTATATTGTCCTCGATTATGCTCAACTGTATCTTGCAGTTCATAAGCGTCAAGTTGATGTTCTATAATCAACTCACAAGACCAACCAGGATTACAACCTACTAAATTTGCCTTACCATCTCCATCTGAGTCAAAAAGTTGAGCAATTTCTGGCTGTTTCAATTGTTGAAAGTTAGTAATTTTATATTTATCGGCTGTTTTTTTATCAATTTGATACCCTTGTAATGTAGGGGTCAAATTTCCAACTATCTCTAACTTTTCTTTACCACCAGCATTATTAAAATATTCGTTGTGTAATGGATCGTAGTAAACAGTGGTATAATCTAAGTCTCCATTAGCAACAGAAATATAAATTGCTGGATAACTGATTTGTTTAGGTTTTTCCACCTGATAACCAAGTTTTTCTAGACCTATATTGACAATCTCAGTTTGAAATGATTC
>JAJEAQ010000230.1 GCA_022822685.1 Trichodesmium sp. jk18x7bins.61 | reverse complement strand
GCTGTCGATGGCAATAAAACTTTCATAATAGATAATAATTCTTTTAGTATGGCTGTGAATGGAATAGTGATTAAGAAAGAACAAGTCACTTACACAGGAGAGTAGATTTAGCAATCACATTATTAGGATTCTTTTTGCAGTTAGCACTTAATAATCATAACTCCATTCCCATTGTCAGAGTGTTTAATTGTTGGATTAAATATTGTTATCATCAAAAAATTTATTTCTGATTTAAACATATTTAATTCAAGTCTAAAAATTTAATAAATTATCTTGGGAGCAATTCTATACTGAAATTTAGTAGTTAGTAGCATTAGAGGTTTTGTAGCTGTTGTATCTATGTGTAATTAGGCAAGTTTGACATGAAAAGCAATAAGGAAGAAGGTCGATTAAACAGGGGCGAAAATCTCCTTTTGATTGAAAATTACCAATTTGGAAGAGGTGTGGATCACTTAAAGTCAATATCTACGAAAAAAGTCATAAAGGAAGATTTACATATCATTACGTTACTTGTATCCAACTTATGTGTCACCTCTTCCTTCTTTACTTTGATTACAGTGAATTAAACCATTTCTTACAACTACCTAACTTCTGCAAACTGCATAACTTCTCCTGTCAAACTAAACGGGCGGACTTCAGTAATTTTTACCTTTACTAATTTACCCTGCAACTGATTAATATCACCTGCAAAAAATGTCAAACGATTGCCTCGGGTACGGCCCATAACTTGAGCAGCATTTTTGAGGTTAGTGTATTCAACCAAAATTTCTTCAGTGCGACTCATATAACGTTGCGATCGCTCTGCTGCTTTCACAGCAACCAAATGATTTAACCGTTGTAATCTATCAGCTTTAATCTCTTCACTAACTTGATTTTCCCATAAAGCTGCTGGAGTTCCAGGCCTAGGAGAATAAGCAGCAGTATTCAATTGATCGAATCCAATATCCTCCACCAACTTCAACGTATTCTCAAACTGTGCTTCAGTTTCTCCCGGAAACCCTACTATTGCGTCAGCGCTAATAGAAGCATCTGGCATCAGAGCACGGATTTTATCAATAATCTGACGATATTTCTCATGGGTGTAACCTCTTGCCATTGCTTTTAAGACTTGATTATCCCCAGACTGAAAGGGTATATGGAAATGTTCGCAAACCTTGGGTAATTCAGCACAAGCCTTAATTAAACGCTCCGTGAAATAGCGAGGATGACTCGTGGCAAAGCGAATGCGTTCAATCCCTGGTATATTATGCACGTAGTAGAGTAAATCTGTAAATGTGTTTTGATTTCGCCCTGCTGCTGTTACTCCTGGTAAGTCACGCCCGTAAGCATCAATATTTTGTCCTAATAATGTCACTTCTTTATAACCCTGTTGCCCCAATTGCTCCATTTCAGTGCGAATAGCTTCAGGCGTACGAGACTGCTCTAAACCGCGCACGCCAGGTACAACACAATAAGTGCAATGTTCGTTGCAACCATAAATTACATTTACCCAAGCTGTGACTTGGCTATCGCGCCTGGGTTTTGTAATATCTTCAACAATGTGAATTGGTTCGGTGGCGACTACTTGGTTACCATTGAATACTTGTTCTAGTAAATCTTGGAGGCGGTTAGCGTGCTGAGGCCCCATAACTAAGTCGAGTTCAGGAACCCGTCGCAGTAGTGCTTCTCCTTCCTGTTGTGCTACACATCCAGCCACAATTAGGGTGAGGTCTGGTTGTTGCTGTTTACGTTTTGCTTGTCTACCCAGGTAAGAGTAGACTTTCTGTTCGGCGTTATCGCGAATGGTGCAGGTATTGTATAAGATAATCTTGGCATCGTTAGGGTTTTCTGAGGGAATATAGCCCATCTGGTCAAGAATACCAGCCATGCGCTCAGAGTCGGCTTTGTTCATCTGACAGCCGAAGGTGGTAATGTGATAGCGAGGGGGAATGATAGTCATCTAAAATCTTCGGTAGTTTGGATACCCCCGTGCTTTAGCTGGGGGAGGAAAAACGCCACGGCGACTCAAGTCGCCGTCCCCTTAACGGGAGAGGAGTAACCCCCTAAAACTCCTATTACTAGGGTAACTTTTGCCTCGACAATGTTATCGGTCGGTACTTTCCAAACGGCACTAGAACTGGCCTACGCTTGCTTGTTTAACCGTTCGGTTCTAGAACAGGGGACTGGCAGAGCATCCGGTCGGTAGGAACTTCAACGCTTGCCGATAACGTATACCTCTTAAGGTCTTAGTCTGGTCAGGTGTTGACTCTTATTTCTCCGAGCTGAGCAACAAGAGTGTGCAAGCCATCGGACTTTAGTCCTGGAGTTCCTGACTGTCAACTACTAAAATCAAGTGATAATATACAATAATTTAATATTATATCATAATTTGTTTGATTTTTTTGGCTAAACTCAAAGTAGCGATCGCACTCTCTAGCCTTCTACGGGAAAATCAAAAAGCATAAGTATTGATTGGTAAGGCACTGAGCATTTTTTCTCGGCTGTAATAGTGGTCTGTCTATTTAATGAAAGTAAATATTAAGATAGCTATAGTTGTTCATTATGGTGGATTACGGTAGGCAACTCAAATTATGATGAGTACAAGGAGATATTGACCCCTCACCTACCCTACGCCAGAATTTAATCTAAGTGTGACAAACAATTCCTCAGACCATAGGAAAATTTCTTATGAATTTTTTTGATAAACCACTAACCAGTATAGAACGGAATCAAAGCCTACTTTATCTTGAATTAGATCCCAATCCAGAGATTTTACCAAAAGAGGCGATCGCCACTCAAAATATTCCAGCCAAATCTTTATTTGCTCACCCTTCATACAAAGATCATCAAGAATTAATTCAAGGGTGGTGGGAGTGGCTAAATTTTTTAATAATTCAAACAGAA
>JAJEAQ010000079.1 GCA_022822685.1 Trichodesmium sp. jk18x7bins.61 | reverse complement strand
TTGGAGTTTGTGTTTGTGTGTTGGTTGTTTGGTTGTTTGGAGTTGGTTTTATGTTTACTGCGATTATAATGTCTGTTAAATACTTGATGTGTATCTGGGGCTCTCATTCTGAGGCGACTTTATTGGGAGAGGGCTTATTTTTTTGCCAGGCAAGTTAAAAAAATCAAAATCACCATTATTTTTGCTGTTCAGCTATTAATTAAGATATTTAGTTCTTTTAGAGCATTTAGTCAGTTCAAGACGACAAAAAATATTGACAGGTAGTTGATGAGAGTTAACATTATAATGTTCAACTAATATCTGGAGTATAAATAGTTTTTTTCACAGAGTCAATCTGGAATTTCAAACACCAGCCCAAGCAAAATCTTATCATAAAATTGATGGTTGGATGGCAGAATTATTCAGTGATTATCCTTGGGAAAAACTCGATGAACCAGGGCTTAGTATCTTTCTTGGCTCTGCTTGGGTAGAAGTGAAAATTTCTCCTTGGGGAGACGATTGTATTATCAATACTCGTTCCACTGTAGTTATTGGGGCTCAATTAAAGCCAGATTTATCATAATTTTTGTTGCGTGCAAATACTAAGATGCAGTTTGGTGGTTTCTCTTTAGATGCTGATGGAAATATTTTGTTTGAACATAGTATCGTCGGTTCTACTTGTGATTTAAATGGACTGGAAGAGTCAGTATTAGCAGTATTGAAAGTTGCGGATGATTATGATGATAAAATTGTCCCACGTTGGGGGGGGAAACGTGGCTTAGATATTCCACTTAAATAATTTTATAAATTTATCGATAAATTTGGCATTAATTACAATGACTCTAACTAATTTAGAAATTTTTGAGCGATTACATGAAGCTGTAAAAGGTTTACTCTGGACGAGTGAATCTGATTATCCTTTTGAAGCTTTTATTTGGGAATTTGGAGAAAAAATTTCACTGGGTAATGAAATAGTTTTAAAAATTACCAAACATTCTCTAGAAACTACCGTTAAAGTTGTAGAATTTGAAAGATTTTTTAGAGGAGTAATTACAGAGAGAGATTTGCATAATCCAGAAGAGGCTAAAATTGTCATAAGATATCAGGAACTTGTCTGGATGATGAACCAATATTTGCATGATTTAAAAGTCTATAGAATAGGTGAAATTGAAATTGATATTTATATAGTTGGTAAGACTCCTACTGGAGATTATGGAGGTCTAGCTACGGTTTCTATTGAGACTTGAATCTCCATAATAAGTTGTGATTAGAGCATTTTATGTCAAGTCTCTATAGAGGGTATCTATAAATAAAATATTAAGCCTTGATGTAGGGTGGGTTAGGTTTTAGCAATTTTTTCCATCTATTTAGCGACAACTCTATTGACTATTAACTACTGACTACTTTAGAGACTATTTGTAAACTAAATATTAGGGTAGCTATAGTTGTTAATTCTGATGGGTTACGGCGGACAAATAAAATTATGATGAGTACAAGGAGATATTTGCGCCTCACCCATCCTACGCCAGAATTTAATCTGAGTTTGACAAATAATCTCTTAAGTAAATTTTGGCATTGCATATTTGCGGGATGAATTGTAGGCTTGGATGTATTTCCAAAGATTTATCCCTTGATTCAGCAATGCCAGATTTTTGTACCTCACCTATAAGAGAACTGCTATGCAACCCTACTTATTGATTATCAACTCTACTTTCAATTACATCTTGAATTTCTTTTGGAACTTTTGAAAGAAAATCATAACCAGTAGCAGTTTCAATTTGATCCACTGAAACTCGGTAAGCTTTCCAATCACTTCTAATCCGATTAGAATTAGGCATATCAACTGCAATCACTCTCGTATTTTTATTAACTCCTCTCACGCCAGAACCTGATTTTAAGACTACTATAATTTTCCATATCCGACTAGGAATAGTTACTTTCCCCTCAGCAATAGAGCCTTTTTTTCTATACCATCCAGCCATAATATAAAGTTCATTTCCTTGTTGTACAAGTTCACGAGAGTATACTTCTAATTCCCGCCAAGTTTCCCGATTATTATCTGGGCTTTGGGGAATTATATTTGTCATTAAAAATGTGGCTGAATTATCTTCCTCATTAGCTGTACGATCTGCGGAAGGAGTTAAATGTCCTCGATCATAACCACTATTTCGATAATCATTAGGTCTGGCACGATACCAATCTTCAGGTAAACTCTCATCAGGGCGAAAATCATCCTGTCTTTCTACATCACCTAACCAAGATTTATTTAATTGCCAACTTACCCAATTTGCGATTCCTTTATCCCGATTATATGACAATACATATTGGGATTTTTCTATCAAATAATTATTGGGGTTTTCAACAGAAGCTGTCCCCTTGCTGGGGTTTCCTAAAGTAATATGAACTTCTGAGGATGGCTTTAATAATAGAGAACATCCAGTGGTAACTGTGAGTAAAAGTATTGTGCTTAGTAGTAGTATTTTACGATAGGACATTAGTGTTTTTTTCTTTATTATTATTTTGGTTTGACTCTAACTAATAAATTCTGCTATACCCAAATAACGAATTTCTTGGGGAGTAACTTCAAATCGACAGGGCAAAATTTCTACTCCTTGTTTAACAGCTTCTCTCAAGAGTTGACCATAATCTGGATCAGCAATATCTCCAGGAGCAAATTGATGACAATCGCCTCGATTGATCAAAAATAAACAAACTGCCCTTTCTCCTTGTTTGACTATATCTATTAATTCCCACAAATGCTTTTGCCCTCTTTTTGTAACCGTGTCTGGAAATAAAGCAATACCTTGTTTAGCCCAAGTCGTATTTTTAACTTCTAAATAAATATTTTGGCGATCGCTAATCAACTTAAAATCTATGCGGCTTTTTCTATCTTTCCCATATACCACTTCTGTTTTAATTTCACCATAATCCCTCAACTCTGGAAACAAATATTCTGCCAAAGCTAACTTAATAATTTGATTAGGCAAAGCTGTATTAATTCCCACCCAAGTCGGTTCATGATCTCTAACTTGAATTAATTCCCAAGTATATGCTAATTTACGCTTAGGATTGCTACTGTGGGAAACCATGACCAAACTACCAGGAGTAGAAACTCCTGTCATCGGGCCTGTATTTGGACAGTGGGCTGTAATTATTTCTCCTGAGCTTAATTCTATATCTGTCAGAAATCTTTTATAACGTTTAATTAAAATTCCAGACTCAAGTGGTGAATACTTATATGTAAAATTTTTGATTTTGTTATTCTTTGGCTGTTGATTGTTCATTTTTTTAAGAATTATCAATTATCAATTCATAATTATTAAGGAATATCTCTATTTATTGTTGTGTCTGAATCACAAAAATCTTCTCGTTCCCTAGCTGGAATTGCTGGTATCGTGGCAGTGGCCACATTAATCAGTAAAGTATTTGGGTTGGTACGCCAACAAGCGATCGCTGCCGCCTTTGGAGTAGGTGCTGCGGTAGATGCCTACAACTACGCTTATGTCATCCCTGGCTTTTTATTGGTGTTATTGGGAGGCATCAACGGGCCATTTCATAGCGCCATCGTGAGTGTCTTAGCCAAGGGCAATAAATCTGAAACTGCCCCACTCATAGAAACAATTACAACTTTGGTGGGTGGGGTACTTTTGTTAGCAACAATTGGTCTGATTATTTTTGCCGCTCCGTTGATTGATGTAGTTGCCCCTGGGTTAAGTCAAACGGCAGAAAGTTTAGAGATTCGGGCGATCGCTATTCAACAATTTCAAATTATGGCTCCAATGGCTTTACTAGCTGGATTAATCGGTATTGGTTTCGGGGCTTTAAATGCTGCTGATATGTATTGGCTACCCTCTATTAGTCCATTATTTTCTAGTGTCTCCTTGATTGGGGGCATTTTGATTTTGGCTGTGCAACTAGGAGAAAAAATTATCCAGCCTGAATATGCCATGATTGGAGGTTTGATTTTAGCCTGGGGTACTCTCGTCGGAGCAATATTACAATGGTTGATTCAAGTTCCAGCTTTATGGCGAACGGGTTTAGGAAGATTAAGGTTACGATTTAATTTTAGACATCCAGGAGTGCAGGAAGTCACAAAAGTAATGATACCAGCGACTTTATCTTCTGGAATGTTACATATTAATGTTTATACTGACTTATTTTTTGCTTCTTATATTCCGCAAGCTGCAGCAGCATTGGCTTATTCTGGTTTGTTAGTGCAAACTCCTTTGGGAATTATTTCTAATGTTATTTTAGTACCATTTTTACCAATATTTTCTAGATTAACTGAACCGGAAAACTGGCAGGATTTAAAATATAGAATTCGGCAAGCTTTGGTATTAACTGGAATTACGATGTTACCTTTGAGTGCGATTATGGTAACTTTAGCTTTACCGATTGTGAGGGTAGTTTATGAACGTTATGCTTTTGATTTATCTGCCTCCAAATTTGTAGCTTCCGTTTTAATAGTTTATGCAGTGGGAATGTTTGTTTATTTAGGAAGAGATGTTTTAGTTAGAGTTTTTTATGCTTTGGGAGATGGGGAAACTCCTTTGAAAATTAGCGTGATTAATATTTTTATAAATGCACTGTTAGATTATTTGTTAATTAGTACTTTTGGAGCCCCTGGTTTAGTATTGGCAACGGTAGGGGTAAACATAATTTCAATGGTAGTGTTTTTGTGGTTATTAGATCGAAAACTTGAGGGGTTGCCTTGGGGAGAATGGTTAATACCTTTTTCTGGTTTGATTGGTGGAACTTTAGCAACTGGTTTAGTTTGTTTGGGAGTGTTTTGGGCTTGTCAGTTAGTGTTAGGAACTGAAGGTTTTTTAGTGCAGTTGTTAGAACTTGGTTTGGCTAGTTTTTCCGGTTTGGCTGTTTTTGGTTTGGTGGTAATGAAAATGGATTTGCCAGAAGTTGATATTTTTGCTGCTCGGATTAAACAGAAATTAGGAATTTGACACTGCCTGCTCTTAACATACAGGGATTGTGAGTTCTACGATTAGTCATCATCTAGTGTCACTGCGCAGAAGTTAAAAGCGCCGATACCCCGCGTCAACGAAAAGCCCAAGGGAACGCTCGGCAAGAGAGCTCAATTGTTAAAAGTCAAAAATATTGATTGCTCAGGCTTTTTTGATTTTGCCATCAATCGTTTATCCCTTGAGAATTGACAAAACAGAAACTTTCTGAATAATATATTTATCTTGTTGAGTCTTGACAGGATTTGTGCCCATTTTATGCGAGGCTGCACATAATTATGAAATTCATTAATTTATGTGTCTCTATCTGTGGTCAATTCTGATTCAAATATGATTCTATGCAGCTTGATTTTAATTTGGTATTACACATTTTTTATTTGTAAACGCTATATATATACTGTTGCCCTATCGTTTAAACTTACTATAAATATATAGTATTTTGTCTAAGTCTTAATTGACTAAGAATAAAGATTACAGCGATCGCTCTGATATTCTTTCATCAAGTCAACTTACCTAAAGTCTATAGAAAATTTTTCAGATGATGTCAAAGGAAAAATTCGACTTTGTTATCCCACTCTATCAGGTGCGCTGGAATACACAGGCTGTTGTAGAAGGAGTGACTCACCACTACAAACCTCGCACCATTCACATTATAAGCTCCATAAAATGAGGCGCGATCGCTAGAGTAGAAGGTCAAGGAATGGCAAGTTGCTCCAGTCTATACCCACAAGGAAGAATCATTTTTTCTTCATTGTGGTTTGACAAAGGAAGGGATTTGCTCAGAGCTGGATTTAGGCAAATCCCTATATATACCAGGGTGGTTTTATCAGTAGTTATCAAAACTGGGAGTTTCTGAGGGTATTGATAATCTAAATGAATGGTTTGTTGTGTGGGATAGTGACCTACTGCCTGTCAAGGCTTGGCTATTACTTGATGACCATCAGGAAACTATACAGCACAAATTTGCACTCCTTCAACATAATCAATATGGTAATGCTCATATTGTATCGAAGTGGGTGGAGTGGATTCACTCGGTACTTGCAGTGGAGCCACCTAGAAACAATGAAGGTATTCCACATCATATGTGGTTTAAGCAAGAGCATCTCAAATCATTTAAGGACAAAGTAGAAAACTATTTTGAATCAGATGAAAACTGGCTGCTGTTAATGATGCACTCTGCTAATCAGTTTGAAACTTTTAGTGAATATTGGTCTTATGTTTCATGAGTAGGAGAGAAAACACCTGCTGACTTGGGGTTTCACCCCTATGAAAATTATGGTGCGACAACTGAGCGATTCTTTGATGATGGAAGTGGTCTTTTTCTAAAGCATTTCAGAACTATCAATCAAGAGTATCCGAGTCAGCTCTCTTTTTTCCTTCATATAAAGAGATAAAGTCATTTATCCAAAGGGAGTATCAGTCAGATACTCTTCCATCCTCTTTACCTTTTGAAAGTAGTCCACGACATCTTAAAAAGGATAAAAAAATATGCATATTGAATAAATTCGTTCTCGCTGGAATCCACGCCAGTCGGAAGCATAATTTTCTACAAACAAAATAGAGTTCAAATATAAGTCTGAGTATCATACGAAACCGTATGGTATGAAGTCTTGAGAATAAGAATAAAATTTGCAAAAATATCAATCATTAGTTACCAGTAACTCATTTATGCCACTAGCCAAACTCAAGAAATTTGCCAATTCTATAATTTAGGAAAGAGCCTACAGTTTTATTATTAAAGAGCGTATTAAACAAATTCCGATAGTTCAGGAAATGGATCGTATTAGGGAAAGTTCTCGGTATCAAAATTCCCCAAATTTAATTCCTTATGGGTATAAGATATATTCACAGACTGATGAAGATAGAATTATCAGAGAAATATTTAGAAGGATTGGTTTAACTAATAAAATATTTGTATAATTTGGCATTGGTAATGGTTTACAAAATAATACTCTTGTTCTGCTTTTTGATGAGTGGCAAGGTTTGTGGATTGATGCTTCTTCAGATTATGTAAAAAAAAGTAGAAAGCATTTTGCTCAAATCATCGGTAACGGACAATTAAAAGTTGTTCAATCATTTTATTACAAAAGACAATATCAACGAATTGATTTCCGCCCAGATAAAATCTAGTGAAATTGATCTATTGTCAATTGATATTGATGGAAATGACTATCACGTCCTGAATGCAATCAACTGTATTAAGCCAAGAGTAATCATAATTGAGTATGACGCTAAGTTTCGACCGCCAATTTTATTGTATGGATTATGACGAAACCCATACTTGAAAAAAAGATGATTGCTTTGGAGTTTCATTAAAGTTTCTGGAAGTAAAATTAGAGAAAAAAGGTTATTACCTTGTAGGTTGTAATTTACCTGGAGTCAACGCATTTTTTGTCAGAAAAGACCTTGTGTCTGATAAATTTATAGCTCCCTTTACTGCGGAAAACCATTATGAACCGCCAAGATATTATTTTTCTAGATATTTTGCTGGTCATCGTTCAGCATATCAAACTCTAGCAAAATCATTAACAATGCGTTCTAGTTAATCAAAACCAAAATTAAAATCAAAATTTAAAAGTTAAAACTCAGATTAAATTCTTGCGTAGGGTGGGTTAGGTGGAAATATATCTTCGCACTCACCATAATTTTAGTTATCCACCGCAACCTACCAGAATTAAATACTCTAGCTATCTTATGCCGTTTCTCCTGAATGGTGCAACTAACTAACTCTTTCCCTTCCTTTCAAAGGGATGCAGGGGGGATAAATTAGATACAACTTCATAGAGAATTAGTAATAATATTTGCTTGACAAACAGTCTCTTACTTCAC
>JAJEAQ010000816.1 GCA_022822685.1 Trichodesmium sp. jk18x7bins.61 | reverse complement strand
TAGATATTCAGACAAAGGAAAGCTTAAGGTCGATATAGGTTAGATGTCGAATGACAAACTAAGTCGAAGGACAGTGGAATGGAGTAATCTAGGAAATTGTTAAGAATCCAAGTCAAAGAATCTTTCGTGCCCAAAAGGCTTGAAGTGAGGCTTGAGTCGTATGATGGGAAACTGTCACGTTCCGTTCAAAGGGGAGGGGAAAGAAGTGATTCTCGTTTTAGCTAAAGCTACATGAAAGCTCCGACTGGGGTCGGCCACCTGACCAGATATAGTGTTGTGCTATAGTCTTGATTTACTATATATAGAGTTTTTGCTTAAGTCCTGATTATATATTGAAAAACTGGTAGTCCTTTGAAGATTGTGATGTGAGTTGGTCTAACCTTCTAATATAAGGAAAAATATGGCAAAAATCACTACTTGTAGACCACTACCGAAAAACTTAACATCATAAGCCTAACCCCAAGCTTGCAAAGACTGCTCTAGGTGGTCTGCATCCGCATCAGATAGCTTGCCGATTGCCTTGATAATTAAGCTCTCATGAACTGTATATAAACCTCGCTTAATAGCTGTAGCCACGTTTAAACCTGCAACAGACCAATCAGAAAGCAAGAGCTCACCATCAAGTAAAGATACCGTTTTACTTGTTAGGGGCACAATCAAAATATCTTGAGATGGGTGTGGCAAACTCACCACAACAGCAGGTCTAACTTTTGAACTTGACAAATCTGAAAACGGATAGGGAACCAGAATAATTTCATTTTTGGAGTAACTCGGCATAAATATCATCCTCAGTGTTATTCCAAACAGAGTTTAATGAAACTTGACTAGCTTGAAGCCAAAATTCAGATTCATCATGGGGAATCAATGTCGCCAGTACCTGTGTTCCTTCCACTAAATCTACTGACTCCAGCAATTCGATTTTTCCTTCTCGAACAGTACCCCAAAGTGTTGTTAGCATATCTACCTCTAAAAAATAATTGATAGTTTAATATTTTGACATATTTCTAATATCAAGTCTAGATAATTATCCATAATGCTGATTGTTGGTAAAGTGAGGTAAAACTAAACGAAAATATGGATCATCATAATTTACACAAAAACCCTATATATAGTAAATTAAAACTATAGTACAACACTATATATAGCGTTTACAACCTATAAATGTGTAAGTCCTGTAATATTGGGTTACCCTTGCGGGAAGCAAGCTACATTCTTCAACCCAACCTACTCAATCCCAAAAAAGATGGGAGGAGGAGATTGAAGATTGCTTCGGGGCTCTCAATGTTTCCGTTACAACGTTTTATACTAAATAGCTAGTAGTGGACTGGCACAGCTAAAATAGTACATTAGGCGTAGGCGTAGGTAGGGTTGAGGGATCCGAAACCCAACATATATAGGGCGGGCTGAATAAAAGTCAAATTCAGTATGAGTAGAGGTTTCCAGTCTTTATTTACAAAATAAGTGCCAGTTTATAACATCTAGGTCCTCAAAACCCTTGTACTTTTATAGGCGATCGCTGGGTAAATTTGGGAACTAAGGGACGAAACTACTACTTCTAGCTGAGAAAAAGAAGCAGTTAAAATAGCGGTAGAATTGAAAAGCTTTAAAAGTTATTCCCCCATGAATGATTTAAAAAATGCTGTTTCACAGTATATTATGATAAAATTTGGATTCATCGCGACGGTACAGAAGATGGTGTAGCTGGAGAATTATTAGCAGAAGGAGTTCCTAAAGAACAAATTGTTTTAGGATTTTATTCTCTAGAAAAACGCCAGTTCACTGATTTTGCTGTTTGCTAATTCAATGATTTCATTTTGGGAGTAACTCGGCGTATATATCATCCAATGTTGGGTTGATCCTACGGATAAGCTTCGCTAACACTATCGTTCTACCCAACCTACTCAATCTCTGAAAAAGTCGGATCACAAGATTGGAGATTGCTTCGGGGCTCTTAATGTTCTTCCCGCGATGTTAACTGTTGAGAATTCCCTTCGCAATGACAAATGTTTAACCTCATACTAATCAACACTACAATAGATGATGTTGGGTTACCCTTGCGGGAAGCAAGCTACATTCTTCAACACAACTTATTTCGGTAAAACATTTATAATAAAGCTCTTCTGGTTGCACTCACTACGGTCAAAATATCTCTTTGGCGCTTGCATCGCAACTACGAGCGCAACTACGAACAAAAATTTGTTGATCAGTAAATATATAATATGTTATAGCTAGAACTGTAGTAGTTATAAGTAGGAGACTATGATGGAGAAGCGAAAATTAGGTACATCTGAAATCGAAATTACCCCAATTATTATGGGTACATGGCAAGCTGGAAAGAAAATGTGGGTCGGAATTGAAAATTCTGAGACAATTAAAGGAATAAGGGCAGCTTTTGATGCAGGTATTACTACAATTGATACTGCTGAAGTTTATGGGGACGGTTACTCAGAACAAATCGTTGCTCAAGCGTTAGGAGATGTACGAGAAAAAGTGGTTTTAGCAACCAAAGTTTTTCCTAATCATCTTAAATATGACCAAGTAATAGAGGCTTGCGATCGCTCCTTAAAAAATCTCAATACTGATTATATTGACCTCTATCAAATCCACTGGCCATCTGGTTCGTTTAAGAGTGAAATTGTACCAATTGAAGAAACAATGAAGGCCTTTAATACACTGAAAGAAAAGGGTAAAATTCGGGCAATTGGTGTTTCTAATTTTTCTAGGGAACAGATGGCAGAAGCAGCAAAATATGGTGTAATTGATAGTACTCAACCACCTTATTCTTTATTCTGGCGCCAAGTGGAAACAGAAGAAGTACCATACTGTGTTGAAAATAATATTTCGATTATTGCTTATTCTTCTCTAGCCCAAGGTTTATTAACTGGTAAATTCGGACCAGAGCACAAATTTGCTGAAGGCGATATTCGTGCTAAAAATAGACTTTTTGCTATTAAAGAAAATTATGAGCGAGTACAAACAGCTTTAGATAAATTGCGCCCTATTGCTGAAGGTAAACAGTGCAGTTTAGCTCAACTAGCGATCGCCTGGTTAATTGCCCAACCTCAGACAAATGCAATTGTAGGAGCGCGAAATGCGGAACAAGCTACTGCTAATGCTAAAGCTGCTGATGTGAAATTATCTGAGGATGAACTGGCAGAAATTGATGCGATCGGGCGGATAGTTACAGATAAGCTAGACGATCGCCCTGTCATGTGGGATTTTTGATATACAATTAGGCTCGTAGTTGGGATGTGGCGTCCCAAAATATATCTTTGACGCCACATCCCAACTACAAACAAAGACTTTTTTATCATTAGACATCTCTAGAAATTATGTTTTAGCTATGGAAGAATAAGGCTTTCAGATTCATGCATCGGAGATGTCTATTTATTATCTCCACATAGAAGGCATTAGAGACTGTTTGTCAATTAAATATTAAGGTAGCTAGAGTTGTTAATTATGATGGGTTACGGCGAACAAATAAAATTCTGATCAGTACAAGGAGATATTTCCGCCTCACCCATCCTACGCAATAATTTAATCTCGGTTTGACAAACAATATCTTATCCGTAATCCACAGTTACAGAATTGTATATCAAGGTTAGTGAGCATAACTAACCTACCATGACTATAACTGCATCAACGGGTGATGGCTAAATATAAAGTTAATTATTCAAAGTTATTACAATTCTGTACCATTGGACTACTATTAGGAATATTTCAAGGATATGTTTATAACAGTGGCAAAATTAAGAACAACACTAAACCACAAAGTAATTCCCAGCCAACAACTACTACCTTAATCCCACCATTGCTGAAATCACCCCTGGTTAGTACCAAAGATACTCCTGCTAATTCAACAACACCTTTGGCACGACTACTACCTATTACTAGAGAAGCACTTGGTATAGGATGGGAAAAGTTACGTAATTTTGCTGAATCACGAGGCTTTAAAGTTGGACCTAGTTCGGCCCTATGGCGCACCATCGAGCAACTGGCTGGAACTCAAATTCCTGGTAATTTAGCAGAATTGGCAACACAGCAAAATTTTCGGGCTAGGCAAATTCTCTCCCATTTGGAAGAAAGTTCAGGACAAAAACTTTCGAACTGTTCTCCTGATGCTTTTACTTTTGACTGGCGCACTGAGGGAATTGTCACCCCAGTCAGAGAGAAAGGAGAATGCGGTAGTTGTTGGGCATTTGCCGCGATCGCTGCTTTTGAATCTAGCGCTCTTTACCACAATAACCTTGTCTATTCTCAAGTAGGAGGTTTAACTGATGGTTCAGAACAGCACGTTCTCAGTTGTAGTGGTGCTGGTAGCTGTAAGGGGGGTTGGTATGGCCCTGTGTTGAATTTATGGTTGATCAGGGTAATTTACCAGAAAGGATGTTTCCCGATCAGGGAAAAGATTCTGTCTGTCGTTTCCAATGCCATACTCCTTTGACAGCAGCGACTTGGGGGTATGTGCGTGATGATGGTGGTATTCCTTTTGTACCTCAGATGAAACAGGCTTTATGTCAACATGGGGGGGACCTGTGGTTTCTGCTGTGTATATGACTGACGCGTTTAATGCTGATCAAGGTGGGGTTTATAACAAGAACGCCTACGGAACTCCTAATCATGCAGTGACTATTGTTGGTTGGGATGATGAAAAACGTGCTTGGTTAGTGAAAAATTCTTGGGGCACTGATTGGGGTGAAGATGGTTATATGTGGATTGCTTATCATACTAATCGTATTGCTTATGGTGCAGCTTGGGTTGATGCCAGAAGATATCGCTTACCTCGAAGAAGTTTTAGGAATTAGTTATACGTTAAATATTATTCCTAGTAATTGAAAAGTCGGCAT
>JAJEAQ010000585.1 GCA_022822685.1 Trichodesmium sp. jk18x7bins.61 | reverse complement strand
CTACTCAAAGTTTTCTGTTCAGCGCCTACCGTAACCAGTCGACTGTTACATCCTACCCACTAGGCAGGGATTCACTCTACCCTGTTTACCTGAGTTTTCGACCGTTCTCAAGACCTACCTAGTGTTTTGCTCCGTTCCGAGAAAAGAATTGTTTTGTTGACTTAGTCGCCTCCATTTTGCCCATCGTCATCCCAGGAAATGCAGTTATTTATACCGGATACTGCGGGACTTACTCCGATTATGTAGTCATTTGTTTTTCCCATTGACTCATTATACTAGGACACTTTTCCAGGAGGTTCGGTAATCTCTCCGGTGACATTCATAATGTTCTATCAACTCCCCATTAACTCCAGTGCGCCTATACGTTTTGGCTCTGGTTGAGTCCTGTTGCCTGCTTCACTCTGGGTTCCGGGTATGGTTCCCGAACTGTGGCCAGTTAGGGATTCACGCTTTCCCTAGCGGGTGGTCCTCGCTTTTGCAGCTGCACCCACATTCTTAACTCAGTTATCCGTCCTATATGGGTTATAGGAGCTGGACTCTAGCCATACGTCCCCTAGTTGCTAGGGGTTCCTGCTAGAAACGAACCGCACTATATATATATATATTGACTATTAAAAATTCCTCTGCTACAACAAAAGCATAAGTATTGATAGTGTCGTTATTTGTAGCTAATCTAGATATGATCAAACAACTCAAAAATTCTGATAACGATCCAATCGCTGTCGATTTTATCACACCAGAAGTAGTAAAATTAAAAGGTAGAATTGGTATGACTCTAGCACCAGGTAAAAAAAATTTCGGGATGCACCTGGATTGGGATCGGGATTTGAATAAAGACATATTGCGACTGCGATTAGATTATCAGACAGATATATTGATAACGCTGCTACAACAACATGAATTAGAAGAAATACAAATTGCTAACCTACAAATAGTAGCAGAAGCACAAGGAATCAAAAGTATATGGTTTCCTATTCAGGATCAAAGTACTCCCACTTCAATAAATCAATTTATGAATCTAATCAACAATATTCTCAAAGCAGTAGCGGAGGGGCAAACAGTAGTAATTCATTGTCAAGCAGGATTGGGGCGTAGTGGAACAGTTGCAGCTTGTTGCTTGGTGGCTAATGGTTATTCAGCAACAGAAGCGATCGCTAAAGTCAGACAAGCCCGCCAATATACAATAGAAACGAAACAACAGGAAAATTTTATTTTCCAATTTCATCAACAATTGACTAAAAAAATAGCATCCTCAGCCCTGTAATAAATTTTTTGATTTGAGCTACTTCCGAGACAAAAAAGCGATTGACTATGGGTAGAATAGTCATCGCTATAATCGCCCTTGCTGTTAAAAACTCTGAAAAGACTCAATCAGAAAGTTCATTCACTATATTACTATCAACTTTTGTAGAGAGTTTTGAGGATTATCTTATATATTCAACTCAGAGGTAGAGTTTCTGACTCCTCAAGCTTAATTTTGCTTTCTATCACAATAACTAACTTACATAGAAAAAATATTTGTTCTAATTGTAGAAATTAAAAGTCGTGAATCTCTACAACTTTTTAACTTAACTATGGCTGTTTGAGTAATTCAGCCCGGATGCAACCCTTTTCCCAATTCCAGTTAGGTAAAGATGTTTGGGGTATAAAAGTTGCCCAGATTGAACCTTCAGGACTTTTATAAAAACCTGTAATCTCAGCTTCTACCATACTACTCCAGGGTGCTGAGATTAAGATTTTATCTCCCGAATTAAAAACTTCTCCATTTGCGTTATTTGCTTGTTTGATAGATTCTTTGAGCTTTGGTTTTTCAGGTTTTCTAGGCCTTTCTAATTTTCTGGGTTGATCCGTGCCTTCTGCTTTTGATAATGGTCTATTTCTTGGTTGAGTTGGTCTTTTTAATTTAGAATCAGCTTGTTTAGGAAGCGTCTCCGTAGGAACATCCTGTTCAATAGGCTGTTTTGATCTAATTGGTCTCTTGATTGCTATTATTTCGTGACTCATCCACTTAACTCCTTAATACCTGATTTTAGTTATAGTTCTATATATAATAGCACTACTAAAATTTTGCCTTGGTTTTTGGTGGCAAAAATCATTAGTTTACCTTTTATGAGTCTATCCCACTAATACAATTTTTTGGGGATTTCATTGTTTTTTCATTGGCTTAATATAAGGGTTTGAAGAATAGTGGGATAGGTTCATGTTAAACTTTATGACCAGAATAAATTTGTGTTCCAGAGTAACATATTTCTAGGAATTAATTATTAATACTTATGATTAACCTTCTAATTCTAAGTGCTTGAATCAGGAAAATAGTTTGGATTGACATTATTTTTACTTGAAAACTTATACTTTTTGTCTTGAACAAAGTTCCTTCAGGTCTTTCATATAGTCACCTCAATGCTTGAAACTATTTTTCCATTGCAGAAGGAGACAGGAGTCAGAATTAATTTAGTGGTGGGCTTGAATCCTCTACTCATTTTAGACCCCTACATCTTGATTTAGCAGGGGTATTCTCAATCATCAATTAAGTGTTAACTGTTTCAAGGTTTGGTTATTGCCCCCACTCTCAGTTAAATGTTTTAAACCTAATTATACTTCTAGGTCGAAGCTAGCTACATCTGCTAGTCGTACAGAATTCAGAATTTAATTCTTTCTTGATAAAAAATAGTTTTCAAAATATATATACCGATTTTTTCCTATTTTCAAAATTCTAATAGGTGTCGAATCAATGAATGAAATGCCAGTAATTTTTCCTTGAAGGCTGTGCAGAAAACAACACAACAACATCAAACACCAAAGCGCAACTGACTAAATTTGGGAAAGCCTGAGACCAATGGGGTAGTACACAGAAGGTGTAGAATTCCTTGAAAGTCCGAAATCCAGACCCATGAAAAGCAATGGCAATGGTAATCACTTCCGAAAGACTCATTCTGGAGCGACAGCGTCATTCCCCTGG
>JAJEAQ010000070.1 GCA_022822685.1 Trichodesmium sp. jk18x7bins.61 | reverse complement strand
CTATTGGCTAAAAGTCCAAATGTAGCGATCGCTGTAGCCAAAACCAGCATGAAATAAAACTAAAGAAAGGAAAGGAGTTTTGCTCTAATGTTCGCTGTAAACTTTCAGGAGAAACCTGTTTTTCTAGAAAAATAGACCAATCACTCATCAATCTAGATAAAAATGGCAAGAAGTAAAGCCTGATCTTCCCCAAAATTCGCTGGAATAAAACCATAGACAACTCACCATTATGTATTACCCCTGAGACTAATCATGGCTGCTCCTAATTTGATAAAAAATAATCATCAATACGGATTTAATCAGATTTGCTAGTCTTAATAAATCGTTTGGTAGCGGTCGTTATTTCTATCACAAAAAAATATTTTTGGGGGGTATTTTTTTTCTCATCCAAGTGGGGTAGGAAAAAAAACTGGCGTTGCATATTTGTCGGATAATGGGATTATCTTTAATTTCCAAATTCTCTGCCTGCTCCCTACTTCCTAAATGATGCAACGCCAAAAAAACTATAGCAGTCCTCATATTGGTGAGGTACAAAAATCTTTTGCTTTAGTAGTCAGTATTTAGGAGAAGGAGCCTAGTGAAAGGCTCACAGATGTAGGCACTCCAAGTCAAATCAATATACTTGTTCAATCGCAACTGAGGTACGGCTGCTCATTTATTAGTCTTGTTTTGACTGCAATTAATGTACTATCAGAAACGAGCGAAATGCTATATATAGGGAATAGCAAAATTAATAGATCAATTTTCTTCATTTGGAGAAAGTTCGCTTATTTCTTGACTAGGATTGAGGCAAGTAGCTAATAATTGTTCTGTGGGTAATTCAACATTAGTACTTAAACCAACCACACAAAAAGAAAAGCGTTCTGGCAGTAAACTACGACGACAACTCTCCAGCACAGCAGCTTGATTAGATGTATCCCTAACTGATTTGTTAATTTTTTGCACACAAATGCCAAGTTCATTAACTCTTCTAACTCGTTGACAGTTAAATAGAATCTCTTCTGCCGAGATTGTTTCTGCTGTCGTATCATAAATGTCTGTGACACACTCTGATAAACCCCTAGGCTTTAGGGCTGCACCACAAGCTTTAGCTACTACTGCCTCAGATAAACCCACACTTCGTAAATCTTCAGAGCAAATTTCAAATGATTTCTTATTTGCCAGGGCTATTGCTACTTCAGGAATAGCCATCAAAAAGCTATAACTGAAAACCTGTATTGCTAATAAATATATCCAACGACGACCAAAGTATTTGCTATATGGAATTAACTTTGGAAAGCAAAAATCAGAAAAGTTGATATTAGGCATAATCAATAAATTTAGATATACTCTAAAAACTGTCAATTGACAAAGTTTATATTAGCTTACTTTGAGAAGGGATTTCCGAATCAAAAAACATTCCAAATTTGGCGTTGATAACTTGAAAGATGATTGTCTCGTGAGGGTGACACCCCTTACCCAAGATGGTTAAGTATTGGGATCTCTCTATGAGAGATAGCCCGATCAAGTTTCGTCTCTTGATTTCCCAACTACCCAAATTTTCATGGCTGGGGTGTCCACATCTCTCCCAGTATTCCTGACGGGCAAAATGCTCACCCCACAGGGACAGATAATCTCTACTGTGTGTAGAAATTTCTGCCTCATGCAACAGAAAAAGGCTTATAATACAAGATTGTGATTAAATTTTAGATTTAAAGGATAAATTATATGTCTCGATATAGAGGCCCACGTTTAAGAGTGGTTCGTCGCCTTGGTGACTTACCAGGATTAACCCGTAAAAGTCCTAGAAGAGCTTACCCACCAGGTCAACATGGTCAAAATCGCAGAAAGCGTTCAGAGTTTGCGATTCGACTAGAAGAAAAACAAAAACTACTATACAATTATGGCCTATCTGAACGGCAATTGCTACGTTATGTAAAAAAAGCTCGTCGTGCAGCAGGATCTACAGGCCTAGTGTTACTAGAATTATTAGAAATGCGTTTGGATAATACTGTATTTCGTCTAGGAATGGCGCCAACTATTCCTGCAGCTAGACAACTAATTAACCATTGCCATGTAACAGTTAATGGTAAGGTAGTTAGCATTGCCAGCTACCAGTGTAAGCCAGGAGGAGTAATTAGTGTTAAAGAAAAAGAAAGTTCTAAAGAGTTGGTAAAGACTAATCTCCAATATCCAGGTTTAGCCAATATTCCTAGCCATTTAGAATTTGACAAAGACAAACTTGTTGGTAAGGTAAATAGTATTGTGGAACGGGAGTGGGTAGCTCTTCAAATTAATGAATTGTTGGTGGTGGAATATTATTCCAGACAAGCCTAGAGATTTTAGCTGTTTCCAGGAAAAATTCAACTTCGCGGAGACGGTTAAAAATAGCTTGTTCACATCTATCAAGAACCTCCAAGATAACTGCAATTATAACCGCAAGGTTTGGCTCGTTAGGTGAATTGTCGGCCCAGGGATATTGCTTTTTAATATAAGTGGTAAACCCAGCCCTTCAGGGCGAGGTCTGATGAACTTGAGTTTAACGCTCACTACTGGTGGCGTGCTGGGAAAGTTACGCCCTAGTCTGAATCAACACCGCACGAGCAAGAGGAATAAATCACCGCCTAAGAGGCAGTGAGTCTGGGAATCCGCGCACAAGTCGAAACTTGATTCTTGCTAGAATTGTTCAACTTGTCGGAATGGAGTACTGGGTAACTAGTGCTTAGAATCTAAGACCATAATCTCTGATTTGGTCTTAGAGGTTCAATTCCTGAGTGATAATTGCTAAGTAACTTGAAGTAAATCCTGTGTCTGAAATAGCATCAACAGGAATAATTTTACCTAAAAACATTATGGAATAAGTTATAGTGCGGTTCGTTTCTAGTAGGAACCTCAACAGGCTCATAAGAGTCCGACAGGAGGTGTATGACTAGAGTCCAGCCCATGTGCTCCCACACATGACGGATAACTGAGTTAAGAATGTGGGTGAAGCTGTAAAGCGAGGACCACCCGCTAAGGAAGGCGTGAATCCCTACCAGGCCACACCGAAAGAAACCATACCCGGAATCTTAGAGTGAAGCTGGCAACAGTGACCCAATCAGAGCTAAGGCGTATAGGCGCACTGGGGTTAAGGGGGAGTTGATATTGGAGAAGAGTACCGAACC
>JAJEAQ010000765.1 GCA_022822685.1 Trichodesmium sp. jk18x7bins.61 | reverse complement strand
CTTCATCAGGGAGCAACTTAGAAAATGTGGATTTCCCTCAAGCAATAACAAACATAAAGACAGAGGAATCCAATTGCAAGAAAAGTTTGGATCAGCTAATGACCGCTATAAATCAAGTAAAACTTGTCAGCAATTCAAATCTGACAAGTGATGAGATCAATCTAGAGCGTTCCAAGGTAATGCACCTAGGGGCACAAGAACACCACCAGTTTCCAGGCGTATGGAAAATTGGTGATCAGCATGTAGAAGATATAAAAGAAAAAATATCATATTGGAATGTTCTAGGTTGGAGGATTCCTGTCAACAAACCCAAATATAATCTTGTAACACGTGAGGATTTCAATATGGATCTTTTAATTGATGAAAGGTTGTCATAAAAAACCAAAAAATCATGACTTCCGCCCCAGCACTATATATAGGAATTTCAAGCCAGAGAACAACAGTATATATAGAGTTGACTATCCCCAAATGGGTAATTCCTGAAAATATTAAAATAGAGGAGGTTGTGCCTAGCGCCGTGAGGGAGGGAATCAGCAGTGTCATTTTGGCCTGTTTGATCCTATTGGAAATCGGGCGAGCCGGGATTTTGTTTGTAAAAATTAGATTAAATTCTTGCGTAGGGTGGGTTAGGTGGAAATATTTCCACCTACTCACCATAATTTTAGTTGTCCACCATAACCCACCAGAATTAAGCACTCTAGCTATCTTAATATTTACTTGACAAACAGCCTCTTAATATTACTCTCTATTTATTTCCCCCATAAACTCTACCTCGCCATTGTGTGGGAGTTTTCATCGCAGATAAAAATATGCATAAAACTGCCAAAGGATCAGCTAAAGGAGATAACCAAAATAACCAAGCCGCCTTGGGTTGACTAAAGTCATAAGCAGGAGCGATCGCCCATAACAAAGCAAATCTAATTAACAGTAAAAATAAATTCAACCCAGATAAGAAAAACTGCGTAGACAAAGAAACAGAAACAGGTAAACCAAACAAAAAATAATTCAATACCACTAACAAAGGCAAACCCTGTGTCACCGACAAAAACCAGAGTTCACTCCCAACTTGAGCAGTAGGTGAAGCATCCTTCAAGTCAAGCGATCGCCCCCACTCCCGCCAAGTTTCTACCATCCCCTCATACATTCGGACTTTCAAAATCCGCGCTCCATCAAAAAATCCTACCTTAAACCCCAAAGCAGCAATATTTCTAGTTAGGGTAACATCATTACAAAAAGAATCCTTAGCACTCCTATAACCTCCCATCTCTACCAACACCGAGCGCCGACACAGAAAACACTGATCATTAGCCATAACTCTTTCTGGCATTTGTGCCCCCGTACCCGTAAGTCCAAATCTATAGACTTTATATAACCTTACATATCAAACCAAAAGTTAATTTTGAGCATCAGGCTTACGCATCTGTCTACTTAATCACTCAAGTATTGATCAGATGAGAGTCTTGCCTACCCACAGGAGGAAGATGCTCCCCCTACTCAACAATTTAATTATTTAACTTATTTAACAGCCATTTTTACTTGACATCCAGAGACTTTTACTTCATCATCACTTACAACATTTTGAAGAAACATATCCACCTGACTGAATTGATTAGCTTGAGATACCCACCACAGAGCGATCGCTGGAAATACTCCCAATAGCAAACTCAAACCAGTTGGTAATAAAAACCTAGCATCTAAGGAAACTACAGTAATAATTGCTCCAAAAGCAAAGTTAACCAAATAAACTATCAGTGGCAGGTTTAACTGTTGACGAGACAATAAAATTGTTTTCCTGCCCCAAAACATTCCAGCTACAGTCATAAATGTGATACCTGTACCTACCCACCTAATTAAGTTGCGGTAAGGCATACCAAAGAAAGAGCCTTGCTCCTGAAAAGCCCAAAAGGGAAATTGTGTCTGACTCATGGCACGATATAGGACAAAATCCCAAGCCATTAAAAGTATTGCTTCTGTAGCGATCGCTCCTAAATGACGTAGCCCAGAACTATTAACATTAACCTGCAAACCACAACGAGCCAATAAATAGCAGACAAATCCCATATAAAACCAAGACAAAGGAATTGTGAACGGCACTAAACCCCCAGCACTGTACCCCAACCCACTTAAATAAGCATAATCCCCAAAAGGAAATCCAATGCTAGTCCCCAATAGTTCACTACTCAAAGAAATAAATACAGATGGTATCAGAAAAGCTAAAGTTGCACCTATTCCTAGAGTTCTAATACCATATAGAGCTACTGCTAATGCTCCAAAGACAATATAAGCTGCTCCTCCACCTGCCATACTCCATTGGAACAAAGCTTGTCCTACAGGGGGCAAGTTAATAATAATTTCAAGATTAGGTAGAACTATTAAAAGATCTGCTAGTCCAAAAACTGTTGAGAAAAGATGTGCAAGTAATAGAGAGCGTTCGGCAATCATAAGTTGCTTCATAGAATTCCTTCAAAAGTAACTAAGTTTTGATTGTCATGTTCTGAGGACACTCCCAGTTTATATAGCTTCCTTGTGGGATTAATTTTTCCCAGAAACTCATCCTCCAGGATACTCTCTATTACTTTACAAATCTTTACAAAAAAGAACTAGAATATTTATAAATATATTTTTTGACTTTATGTTTTTAAATTCAGTTTTAAATATTTAACTAATATATCCGATGAGTAGACTCGTTGTGTATCACATTTTTTGACAAAAATCAATAGTTATTATAGCTATAAGCTTCCCAATAGATTGTAAAATCAGCAGGATTTTCCCATAAAATGAAGGAAATTATACGAAGTAAGGTTAGTTAAAATAATACTTAGTAGGAGATTTAGTGATTACAGAAATTTTAACAACAGGAATAGTAGTCTTAGCCATACTTATAGGTTTAGGCTGGTTAGGACTAGAGTTGCAATACCGTAGTCGTCCAGGAAATGCTTTAGAATTAACCTCTGGAGAATGGCATTTAGCAGTTGCAGAACCAGAAAACTACCTATTAATAGGTGAAATGGAATTATGTAACCGCACCAAAAGCCTAGAAATTATGGTCCCAGAAGTAGAAACAGAAGTCAAACTACTATCTGGCGGAAGTTTAGAAAGAGTAGATTACCAAACCCGAATTATTCCTTTCCATGAAGATGCGCCAGCTAGAGCCGATGATTATTGGTTTGCCTACATTGTTAAAGTAGGAAAAAAGACAAAGTTTAAGATATCAATTGATATTCGTGGGGATAATCTAGATCAACTAAAATCAGCTTGGATTAAAGTTAGTTATATTACCTACGGACCTCAAGGTCGCATTCCCAAAAATCGCCATATTGTTGTGCCCCTAAAATTCTCCGAGCTGGCGGCGATACCAAACCAGCGAGAAGCAACCAACGCAATAGTATTTCCTATTCGCACCCACTTATTAACTCAGTTAGACGATCCTATAGAAATTATCAAACGTTATGTAGTTCCTCATGCTCAAAAGGGGGACATTGTTACTATTGGCGAAACACCCCTAGCCCTAATGCAAGGTCGTTTTCGTCATCCCAGTGATGTTAAACCGGGATGGGTAGCCAAGCACATATGTTACTTCTTTATGCCCACCTCCAGCCTCGCAACAGCTTGTGGGATGCAAACTCTAGTAGATATTATTGGACCTGTTAGAGTATTAATGGCCTTTTTCGGAGGTTCTATTGCCAAAATATTAGGCCTACCAGGGATGTTCTATCAATTTGCAGGAGAACAAGCCAGACTAATAGATGATGTGACTGGAACTCTACCACCTTATGACCAATTTATAGTGTTAGGTCCAGAAAATCCACAACAAGTAGTAGAAAAGATACAGCAAGCAACTGGCCTAGGTGCAGCCATAGTAGATGTTAACGATTTGAAAGCAGTTAAAATATTAGCAGCAACTTCTAATGTATCTACTTCTCTTCTAGAAACAGCTTTGAGAAGTAATCCAGCCGGAAATGCTGATGAGCAAACCCCAATAGTTATGATTAGGCCATCATAACCTATCAGCCAACGTTCTTCGGAGTAAGTATTCAGTAATTAGTAGTCACAAGCAAGAGAAATTCTATCAATCATCCCACCCTGTTGGCGGATGGGGCTTGTAAAGATGAGAAGACAATGGCTGGCATTTTCTACCCCATGAGATTCTGCATGGTACGAACTAGCGAGTATTTCACGCTTCTCGCGAAATTTTAAAGCCCTATTACGGTGCTTTGAGAAAGGACATCTTTGTACAATTAGCGGCAGCGTGGACTAATAACTTGACACATCGGATTATCTCCATGATTCCTGTTTTCAGGCAGAATTAAACGCCAGCAATTCCTCCCCACCCTGTAGACGGATAGGGAATCGGAGCAGGGAAAGTCGAGGATTTTGACTCTGACTCTCTTTAGTTGCGCTCCCGAAGAGTTGACTCAGGAGGCGTTGCTCTACTTAATTCTTTGCCAGAAGTCTAATAAAGCAAATGCCACAAAATCATACATTTCTACCACCCACCCCCAAAAAAATTAAAAATACTTTTTGAAAATCAGCACCAAAAAACATAGAAAACAAAATCCCATGAATTCTTTCCTCCGTAAAAACCAGAGCCTAGTGGTCATCCGCACTCTAGAATACCGCGATCTTGAATCAATCAAAAAATTACGTAAGCAAAATTCACAAGAGGTACAACAAAACCATCGAGATGTTACTTTCAACCTCTCTCCTATTAATCTCAACCAAAAATTACCACAAATTAGTCATTGGTACTGGCCAATAAAATTTTTGAGCCTGTTCCCTAATCCCTGCCGATCTTTGTTAACTTGCTACATTTCGGAAGTGGATGGACAAGTCAAAGGAGCAATCCAAGTTTGTCCTAGTAATCACACTCGTAGTAGCTGGCGGATAGAAAGAATCGTCATGGAAGAAATAGGAACTACCAAAGGAATCGGCTCTCAACTTATACGGTACTGCTTTGAAAAAATTTGGGAAGCACGAACATGGTTATTAGAAGTTAATGTTAATGATAAAGATACAATGGCACTTTATCGTCAAAATGGTTTTCAACCATTGGCTCAAATTACTTATTGGACGATCACTGCCCAACAGTTACAACAGTTAGCTCTTTCCCAACCAAATCTCCCAAACTTACTACCTGTGAGTAATACTGATGCTCAATTGCTCTATCAGTTAGATACAGCATCTATGCCTCCTCTAGTACGTCAAGTATTTGACCGCCACATCCATGATTTCAAAACCAACTTTATTAGCGGTTTGATAGAAGGAGTCAAGCAATGGCTAAATCATACAGAATTAGTCAGTGGCTACGTGTTTGAATCCCAACGAAAAGCAGCGATCGGCTACTTCCAAGTACAATTATGCCGTGATGGTAAAAAACCACATATAGCTCAATTAACTGTACATCCAGCTTATACTTGGTTGTATCCAGAATTATTATCCCAAATGGCCACATTTGCTCAAGATTTCCCCCCTCAATCTTTACAACTTGCTTCTACTGATTATCAACCAGAGCGTGAAGCATATTTAGAAAAAATCAAAGCTCAACAAATAGAACATACTTTGTTGATGTCTCGTTCCGTTTGGCATAAACTTCGGGAGTCTAAGTCCGTAATTTCTGACCTCCAGTTTTCAGAAGTTCTACAAAGTCTTCAACCAGCTCGCAAACCCATTCCTAGCCGTAGTTCTTGGTTGAAAATGATGCAAAATAAACATGATCAAAGTAGTAATTATCAACAAAATACTAATAATGACTATTATTGGGAAACAACAAATGAACAAGTAAATTCTGATGCTGAATTTTTACCTCCAAATTCAAAAAATGGAGATAAAGATGAGCATAGAAAAATCTAAACATTGAGGAATGAATTGTGTCTGATGAGAATTATTTATAGTAGATCAAGGAGTTGAATTTCCAATGCCTCAATCTCGGATTTCAGCACTAGGCTTGGATGTAGGTAGAAAACGTATAGGGGTTGCAGGATGTGATGGTACTGGTTTAATTGCTACTGGTATTACAACTATTAGGCGTACCTCTTTTCAGGAAGATATCGCTCAGTTAAGCAGTATTGTTCAAGAACGTCAAGTACAAGTTCTTATTGTCGGCTTGCCTTATACGATGAGTGGCTCTATAGGTTTCCAAGCTAAACAAGTACAAAAATATGCTCAAAGATTGTCACAAGCTCTTGAGCTACCTATAGAATATGTTGATGAACGTTTAACATCAATTCAAGCTGAGGAAATGCTGAAAGATGCTAATATTTCTCCGTCTCAAAATAAAGATTTAATTGATCGAAAAGCTGCTACTTTGATTCTGCAGCAATGGTTAGATGAACGCCGAGCCGAAAAATTAAGTTTACCGAAAAATTAAATCTGAATACTTACCTTTTATGGAAATTTTTATGGTTTAATTTTATAGTAATAAATATTCTATTTTCTAAATAATTTATAAGAAAATTATGAAAGCTAGATTCAGATCGCATGGCTCCAACTACAGGGGAAAAACCAGATTATTAAAATTATTTGATTGTGTTTGCTGGTACAACGCTGCCCTAAAGGAAAGGCGAAGCGAAAAGAGTTGTGCGGAATAATTCTCTAGCTTCTTGTTAGGAAAAGTATAAATTAGGAGAGAAAAAAAGAATAATTCGGAACTGCAAAAGTTATTTATGACTAAGAGACTGTTTGTCAAGTAAATATTAAGATAGTTGGAGTGTTGAATTCTGGTGGGTGACGGCGGATAAGTAAAATTATAGTGATGACGAGGAGATATCGACCCCTAACCCACCCTACGCAAGAATTTAATCTCAGTTTGACAAACAGTCTCTAAAGCCAAAAAGACACTAGATTGATAATTATAGCGCTTCTCGCTGGTATAGTTTCAGATTGAAATAGGGAAACTGCTCAGTAAAAGGAGATTCAATCCTGATGTGTAAATACGCGAGAGCGAAGCGCTATATTAGGTGCATTTTCTGTTGCCCCTTTGTAGCAATCTTTGACATACTCCCGTCGGGAGTATGTCAAAGACAAAAGCATGCAAAAAGGTACGTATGATGGCGCTTATTATGCCCCACTGTTCAGAGCGGCGGTATGAGAAACGCAAACCACTAATTTCCAAAATATAGTGGGGAACTCAAACCAAATTATGGCCTGACTTTTGCCTCTTTCCTATTGACTCTTGCGAAGGCCGCAGGGAGTTGAATATTTCGTTATAATTTTAGGATTGAACGGAGGAGTGTCAGCACTACTGAAGTGAACAATAATCAAAATACCTAAAATGTTTTCATCCCCAGAACCACAAAAAAATGGACAATCTCCAGAAGCCTATGTGACTCTAACCGACGAGGCAGAGCGATCACTATTTTGTACCATAGAGTATTCCATGGAGTTACACGATCAAGAGTATGTCATGCTACTACCAGTAGATATACCTGTAGAAATATTTACTTGTGGGCCAGAAGATTTAGAGCAAGCCAGCATTCCTATCGGTGACGAAGCAGAAATCGATCAAATTTTTGATCATGCTAAAGTTGTCCTCGAAGAACAAAATCTCGTCCTCCAAAGAACAGCTATAACTTTAACTGTTAGTGGGCAGTTACCTGAATGGGATGGAGATGAATTAGAAGAAGTAGATGAAAATGACGAAGAAGGCGGGTATTACGAAGAACTAGCAACTTTTTCGTATGAAGACCAGAAATACGCTATATATACACCATTAGATCCATTTTTGATTCCTGCTCGTAAAAATGATGATGGGAAACTAGAGTTGATTTCAAAAGAAGAGTACAAAAAAATTCAACCAATGGTTGAATCAATATTAGAAGAGCAACTTTTCAATGATATGGAATAAACTATTTGAACCTGATTATCAATTAGGGTGATTTAGGCAAGCAAGAGATTTGGAAAAATGTTTCCTCACTAAGTCAGGTAATTAAGATAGTTTCCAATGGGTTTTAGGCATTTGTAGCCCTTGGAGTTAGACATATCTAACTGGAAAGTCCGATTCAGATTAACTTCTACAATTATTCAAGTAAATTTTTTTACTGCCAACTCAGCTCAAAGCAATTGTAAAGTAAAAGTATTAAATTGAGAGAAGCGATCTTGACTACTCCCCGCCAAGTGAGCAAAGGGAATTTTCAGTAGTTGTTTCACAACAGTTCAAAACCGCGTTTCTCTAAATTTGTGGATGTTTCATGGAACTTCCCTAGTCTTACTGGGTATGTAGTTTCCGTACGAGCAACCCAATTCCCCTACACACTTGAGGATATTGATGAGAGTACATACATTGCGCTTAAATTTGATTTATGTTCGCTTTCAGAATGGTTTTATCCATCCTCAGAGTGTTCAAACATGATCCCTGCAGCCTGCAAGTCTCTAGCTTTGGCCTTGGGAGAAACTTTGCTCCTAGTAGGTTAAGCATCAGCCCTAAGATTCCTACGGACGGGAGTTTACCCCTAAAATCAAAGAGTAATAGCAAATCAGGTTATGAAAGCGTAGCTCCTCCCTCAGTCGGCCAAAGTACATTTTCTAAATTGTCTATAACTATCTATACCTCTTGCCTGTCGAGCCTACGCCTTCCCTTGGGAAGGGGCTGTGTGCGTCACTAAAGTTCGCATCTTTTACCCCTGACTTTCGTAGACGCCGGTTCTCGGCGCTCTTGCCTCTTGCCTTCCCCTCGTAATAAAGCTCCTATCTCGCGCCGGATTTAGTATAACTGTGCCAAACCTTATTCCTACTAGCTTGTGGGAACAAGAATACAGGATAGCTAAAGCGACTAAGCCGAAACGGCTGACTTATGGAGAGGCTAGAAGCCTGCTTCCATCCCCTGGTTGAAACACGGAGGCTTTCCACCCAGGCTTTTAGATAAGATTAGGTTAGTAATATGTTCAAGAATAGTATTCACAAATCAAATGAAACAAAGTATTAAACTAATTTCCAATCGAGCCTTGTTTTACCTGGCTATACTACCTGTAACTTGTGGTATTTTGGCTTGGCAAGGTTGGTATTGGTGGAGTTGGGTAAGTGGACCACTAATCACAGAATCATCTGCTCAGGCTCTAAAGGAAAATACTGTAACGATCAAAATTCCTGTGGGAACTTATGGTCAACAAATAGGTGAAGACTTAGAAAATTCTGGTATTATTCGTTCTGCAACAGCTTGGAATTTATGGATCAAATGGTTAGGCATACAAAATCCTAATTTAGAGTTTAAAGCAGGGACTTATAATTTATCACCAACAGAGTCACTCAGCACGATCACAAATAAAATCTTACAGGGAGATGTAGTTAAACTTAGCTACACTATTCGCGAAGGATGGTCAATTAAGCAAATGGCAGAATATCTAGAATCTGAGGGCTTTTTTCCTGCTTCTGATTTTATTGCTGCTACTAAAAATATTCCCTACGATAAATTTCCATGGTTACCAAGTAACATACCTCATCTAGAAGGTTATTTATTCCCAGATACTTATAAAGTAGTAGCTGAGAAAGCCACTCCAGAAGCTATTGTCAATCAAATGTTAGGACAGTTTGAGCAGGTGGCCTTACCTGTACACCAAAAAAATCCCAGCACCACAAAATTGGATCTTCATGAATGGGTAACTCTAGCAAGTATTGTCGAAAAGGAAGCTGTAGTCGCAGAAGAACGAGGTTTAATTTCAGGTGTATTTAATAATCGTTTAAAGAAAGGCATGCGGTTGGCCGCAGATCCCACAGTGGAATATGGTCTTGGTATCCGTCAGACGAAAGATCAGCCTCTGACTTATAGTCAGGTTGAAACTCCTTCTCCTTATAATACTTATATTAATACTGGCTTACCACCAACAGCGATCGCTAGTTCTGGTTTAGCTAGTTTAGAAGCAACTCTCAACCCAGAAGATACAGAATATTTGTATTTTATGGCTCGGTATGACGGTACTCATATTTTTAGTCGTACTGCTGCAGAACATGAAGCTGCTATTGCAGAAGTGGAAAGAATGTTATCATCCCAGTAGGAAGTCTTTGAGTTTTTTATCCTTTTTTTGCCAAGTCAAGTCAAAATTAGCAGCTTATTGATCAGGTTTTAAGTGATTTTTACTAGGCTAATTTTTGACTGGGAATTTCTTAGTTAATAAAGTTATTAATATTATGTCTTGGGGTAAACTTTTACAGCCGGATTTGATTTTAGGTAAATCAGTTTTAGGTCTCACATTGGAAATTATTCAGGAATATAAAATCCAAGGGTTAGTGTTAGATGTAGATGAGACTATTGTGCCAATTAGTGATAGCCAAATCTCTCCTGAATTGAATAATTTGGCAGAAGAAGTTAAAGCTATCGCCAGCTTATGGCTAGTCAGTAATAATATTAGTCAATATAGAATTGGTCGGATTGCTAAGTCACTTAATGTTCCTTATATTGCTGGAGCAGGTAAACCTTCTCGCCGGAAGTTAAAAAAAGCAGTTGATGCTATGGATTTACCAGTTGAACAAGTAGCGATGGTAGGCGATCGCTTGTTGACTGATGTTTTAGCAGGAAATCGTCTAGGAATGTTTACAATTCTTGTGGATCCTATATGTAATAATATTGGTTCAGAATTTCGTGGTTATCGGGTTCGTTCTTTAGAAGTTTGGGTTTCTCAAGTTTTAGGAGCATCTTTAAATATGACGAATTACCGGAGTTAGTCCCTTAATTTACAAAGCTCAAAAATGATTTTATAGCTCACAATTACCGAAAAACATTCAGTCCACTCCTAACCCCTTACCTTCGGGCTGGGGATGAAAGCCAACATATCTGCAGATGCAGGGAATATTAATATTCTTTAAAGTTCATACTTTCTATGCTATTACCTAAAAATTAATATTTGGGTCTGGTATTTAGTTTTTAACTTCAACTATTTCTATTATTCTATCATTCCAATCTTTAACCATAAAATTCAGGGGTTTTTCTGTCCTAATTTTGTATTTAATACCTCGCATTTGTACACGCATCAAGATTTGCTCTAAACAGTCTTGATCAAAACAAACATGACGTTGGTGATTTTTCACACCTAGACTTGCTCCACTGATAATGTGTACTTGAGTATTTTTCATTAATTGATACCACAGACCATCTGAAGCTCCTGTATTTTGGTTAGTAGTACTTTGTCTATAATCATTAGATAGATAGAGTGGCTCAATGCCTGTCGCGCCTAATGTTTGTTCATAATTGTAGTAGTAATGTAAGGGAACTTCTGCTACTGGTAACTCCAATATTCCTTCATAAAATTGTTGGGCGATCGCCAAGTCTGAAACCATAATTGTATGAACTTTAGGGGCACTTGTCAGAAACATCCACATAGCTACAGCATAAGCAGCCAATAACATTACCATTATTCCCTGAGTAGAAAATAAACTATCGAGAGGCAATTCTGGTAAAAAAGCACTTAAAGGTAATTGGGGAAACAAAAAAGCAATAACATTTACTACTGACATTATTAACTTAGGGCTAAAGAATTATTAGAATACAAAAATTTAATTTCAGTTGAAAGACAATCTTAGAAATGTAGTCCGATTGTCTAGGTTTTTCATCAGTGTTGGTACTCTCACGCGATGCATTGGTTTAACTCAAATACATCTGTTTAACCGTTAGATTCTAGAGCATGGAACGAACAAGCATTATGTGTAGTAGGCTTCTAGCCTGCATAGGAACTTAAACACTTGCAGATCACATAGGCCTATAGAAACTTAGGCTCGTCAGGTTTGAGGCCGCTTAACTCTAGGAGTAGAGCAACAAAAGTCTCACCAATCTATGAATTTTAGCTATGGAGTCCTTGACTACCATATTAACAAATTTACCAAAAAATAATTGGAAACTCCTACCCATTCCTGGAGCTGATCAAAGATGATAGTACGTCAATTAAAAAGGGGATTTTACCCTAAAAAACACATTGAAGACCACCAAATTCCCAATTGCTGGGGGAGTTAAACCTAATATCTACTGAGTTTAATTATACACAAAAAATAGCGTATTATTACCTATATCGCTCCTAGAGGGGATCTATAAATAAAATATTAAGCCTTGATGTAGGGTGGCTTAGGTGGGAAGAATTCCACACTAATGATCGGATATTTTAAAACCCCGCCGGGGCGGGCGGGGTTTTGAGCCGCCGTCACCCACCGCAGATTGGCTATTTGATGTTGTTTTTAGATTTTTTTTTTCAGATATCTTCTACGCACCATCTTTCCTGTTCCTTCTTTCTTTCCTTAGAAATCCTGTAGACGCCGAGTACAGCCAGTTAAAATATAATCTAAAATTTTTCAATTTTTATTTCCCCCCAAAAAAAATATTAGTATAAAATAGAGAAGCAACTAATATATCAATCTGATATAAATGCTTGAGTTATCGGCCTTGGGCTTACTGCAAAGAAAACCACTGCATGGCTATCGTTTAAAGGAGCAACTATAACTGTTTATGAGTAGCTACATTAGTGTCAACTATGGTGCTATATATCCCTTATTGAAAAGGCGGGAAGAAAGGAATTATATAGCAGTAGTTACAGAAGAAGCAAGAGAGGTAGGATGTAGTCGCAAAATTTATGAAATAACGGAAAAAGGACGCGATCGCTGGCATCAAAAAATGCTAGAACACCCCAAGGAAAGTTGGATAAAAAGTCGCTATCGGTTTCTGATTAAATTTTTATTTTTCAGTGATTTAGAACCGGCCGAACGAATTAAATTAATTGAACATCGTTTAATGGTTTGTAAGTTGCGTCAAGAATATATCCAAAGTAAAAAAACTGAAAATATCCAAGTAGAACCCTACCAATTTTAGGCTTTGAATCGAGCTAAATATATTCTAAAAACAGAAATTCAATGGCTTACGGAAGAATTCGCCCAAGGACTAGAATTAATAAGTTCATGGTTAAAAACAGTAGGAAAACTAAAATTTAATTCCATATTAACTGCGGAAAGAATTAGTCAAAGCTATAAAAAATAAGGAAAAAAAATGTCAGACTGGAACTCGTCAAACTCAGTAATTCAAGAGCAAAATAAACATTCAGAAAACAAACAGGATAATCTCAAAAAAGAACTAGATATACAGCAGAAGATTGCTCCAGTCAAGTATCAGCCAGACAAAAAAAATTTTTCTGGTGTACTCTGGGCAACAGTAGTTATTACTACTCTCGGAATGGGATTTGTGGTAGGGCAATGGTGGCAATCTCATAGTAGTAAAACAACAAGCCAGCCATCAGCAGCCACTCCAAGTAGACAACAAAGTACCCCAGTCAAAGCTATACCAATAGAAATTACCTCACTACAAGAAACTTCAGCATTTATTGGGACTTTAGAAGCCAAACGGTCAGTTATAGTCAAGCCAGAGATAAATGGTAGAGTAGTAGAAATATTGGTTCAGGATGGGAGTTTTGTATCTGAGGGACAAGCGATCGCCAAGTTAAAAAGTGACGAGATTGAAGCTAATATTAGGAGAGCTCAAGCTAACTTCAAACAATATCAGGCACGTTTAGCTCAACTAAAAACAGGAGCAAGGCCAGAGCAAATTGCAGCGGCTAGAGCTCGTCTCAACCAATTTCAGGCAACTTTGGCTGAATTACTGGCTGGTACCCGTGATGAAGAAATTGCAGAGGCTAAAGCCCAGTTAGAAGAGGCAGAAGCGCGATTAGCAGATGCTAAATCAGGTAGTCTTTTAGAAGAGATTGCCCAAGCCAAGGCACAAATAAAAGTACAAGAAGCAGAATTAGAATTAGCTAGCGAACAATTAAGGCGGAATCAAGAGTTGAGAGAAGAAGGAGCGATCGCTGAGTTAACTTTTCAGGAATTTTTTAAAGAGGAGAGGGCAGCTAATGCCAGACTAGAAGAAGCAAAAAGACGCGTGACACAGTTGGAAAGAAATCAGGAGTCTACAATTGAAACATTAACAGCAACAGTTGAGCAACAACGTCAAGTATTAATCAGGTTAGAAAATGGTACTCGCCCTGAAGAAATTCAGAGATCACAAGCAGAGGTAGCAGAAGCCCGCAGTAATCTAGAGGAGTTAGAAAATGGTACTCGCCCTGAAGAAATTGCTCAGGCAGAGGCAGAAGTAGCAGCAGCAATAGCAGATGTAGAGAGTTTGCAGGCAGAGTTACAAAATTCCCTAGTTGTAGCCCCATTTGCTGGGGTGATTGGGGATATGATTGTGAAGATTGGAGATTTTGTCAGTGAGGGTGATACGATTACTACTTTGACAGCAAATCAGGTATTAGACGTGAATTTACCAATTCCATTAGAGCGACGAGCAGATTTACGATTGGGTTTGCCTGTGGAGATTACAAGTCCAGAGGGAAAGGGTTTAGGTGTTGGGCAAGTTAGTTTTATTTCTCCTACTGTTAGTGCTGATTCTCAAACTATTTTAGCCAAAGCAGATGTGGATAATAGCGCTGGAAAGTTAAAAGATAATCAGTTTGTGCAAGTAGATGTGATTTGGGATAAACGCCAAGCTGTGGTAGTGCCAATGAATGCAATAGGTTTTCAAGGTGAGGAAAGGTTTGTGTATTTGTTGGAGGAAACTACTGAGGAACAAAAGGCGAAGCGTCAGACAATTGAGTTAGGTTTGGTTAAGGGTGATGTTGCTGAGGTGAGATCAGGATTACAGCCTGGAGATAAGTTAATTGTTTCAGGGGTTCAAAAATTGAAGGATGGAACTGCTGTAAAGCTTTTGAATTCAGAAAACAGATAATTTTTACTTCAATTTGTAGGAAGATTGACATACTCCCGAGGTTGTGCAATAGAACTCCGTTCCACTTTGCTACGCACATGAAACACGCTCAGGAGGCCTGGCGTCAGCAATATCGCGACAACGCGGGAATCTTCTACTCCCTTTCGGATAGGTAAGAGGGAAGAAGCACTGATGCAAAAGTAGAACAGAAAAAGATATTAGCCTGCTTCATAAAACTGATACAAATTGTCACATAAAGTGACAATTTGATGTCGACTTCCTGCTAAACCGGAACTGTCGGCAGCACAAGTCCCCAGGCATTCACGGTAAAGCCTACCCCATCTCTTGAGTGCGTCCTTATTTCGAGGAGACCTCAGAATTACGTGCTCGCTTTTTCAAATTTATTGAGGCATTTCAATCTCGGTCTATGGAAATATCACACTCTGGGCCATCATAATTCCGTAGTTCCCACTGTATTTTTGAAATTAGTAGTCTCGATGTAAAATTACCGCTTTTTCTATGTCCTGAATTATCTAGGGCTTGCTGAAAAAGTCTGATAGTCAGGATAGGCAAAAGGCACTATTGCTACAGCCAAGAGTTTGAGCGATCGCGCACTTGGAAAATTGATCCATCAACTAGGGGAAAAGATCAGCATTTTGAGAATCTATATGCCAAAACTTGGCATTTTTTGCCGATAAAAAAGGCTAAAAGCCTTATTTTGCATCGCTTATACTTTTATTCAGCCAGCCCTATGTAAATCCTCTGATGAATTTGCTTTGAGACAGTTGATTGATATTTTATAGAGGATGTTCATTGATTTTACTTGCATTCCCAGGAGAATCAGCCAAGAAGCGATGTAATCGATTTCTACAACCGTAAACTTAATTGTTCATTCGGTGGAGTATAACCCAAATGCCTCCAACCTGCTGCTGTCACAACCCTACCGCGGGGAGTGCGCTGCATAAATCCAATTTGCATTAAGTACGGCTCATAAACCTCCTCAATAGTTTGAGCATCCTCACCTGTTGCTGCAGCCATCGTCTCCAAACCAGCTGGCCCACCATTATAATTCTCAATTATCGTTATCAGCAGGTTACGGTCAGTCCAATCTAAACCTAGAGGATCGACATTAAACAATTCTAAGGCTTCACTGGCCACTGAACCACTTATAGGAGTCAATTTTTTCACTTCTGAATAGTCGCGAACTCGCCGCAGTAAACGGTTAGCAATACGAGGAGTACCGCGAGAACGACGGGCAACTTCCTCAGCACCATCCTCAGTCATAGCTGTATTTAACAATTTAGCTGCCCGGAGAATAATTTGACTCAGTTCGTCCACTTCATAAAAGCGTAACCTTTGAATAATTCCGAAGCGATCGCGCAGAGGAGAAGTTAACGAACCTACCCTAGTAGTTGCCCCTACCAAAGTAAACCTTTTCAGAGGAATACTCCGAGTCTTTGCTGTTTTACCTTTACCAACTGTAATATCTAACCGAAAATCCTCCATTGCCGGATACAGAATTTCTTCTGTCATCTTAGAAAGGCGATGAATTTCATCTATAAACAGAACATCACCAGCTTGCAAACCCACCAATAAACCAACAATATCGCGGGGTTTTTCAATCGCAGGTGCAGTAGTAATTTTACAGTTAACCCCCATTTCTGCTGCTAATATTAGAGACATGGTAGTTTTCCCTAATCCCGGCGGGCCATAAAGCAGCAAATGGTCTAAAGATTCTTTTCGAGATTTGGCCGCCGAAATCCCAATATTTAATACTTCTTTCAGGTCTTTTTGTCCAATATATTCATCTAGTCTTTGAGGGCGGATTTTTTCCTCGTTTTGATTATTGCTTTTTTCTGTAGCAGTTGCCTGTGCAGCTAATAAAGTTTCTACATCAGCTTGATTAGTTTGGGATTTTGACTTTTTTGTTTTATATGAGTTTTTACTTTCGGAGGCTAATAAAATGTCATTATCTGGCCTGTCTGGTTGTGGAGATGGTTTTTTAGAAGAGATTATGGCCATAACTGGAAAAATAGAGCTAACATCCTTATGATCATAATTATCATACAAGTAGTGAAATAATTGTCCCCAGCCATGACATCAAAATCATTATCTGTACCTGAAAATATAAACGCTCAAGAAGCGATCGCCTTGACTAAAGAAATCATATCAGAGATTGAACAAGGCCAGTTATCTTCAGCTAGGGTAGAATCCTTAATTAAGGATGTAGTCAATAGAAAAAATAGTGCCAGAGGATTTTGAGCCAGTTCTCTCACAGACTCTAGCCCTTTGGCAGATAATCCCTCACCATCAATATTCTCAGCCTTAGAATCAGCCTCAGAAACAGTGTCAGAACTGTTAGTCAAAAATTAGGCCATGTGTTAGCAATGGTAGTCTACCATCGGCGAAATCAAGACGAAGAGGCAGCCCTAGGCTCACAAAGAGTGCGATCGCGAACCACAAAACTCATAAGAAACCTGAATATATCAAATTTACAAGTTAAGATTCAAGAATTGAATCAAAGCACAACTATTGGCCAAGGTGATTATAGCAGTCGCCAGAGCAGTTAGGACATAGAATAGAAGTAGTATTTTATAGGTAGGGATTCGCGTTTCATGTGCGTAGCAAAGCTCGCCGGGAAGGAATCGCCGAATTATAGCCCTACTTTCTAGTTACGTTCCGCTGACGCGGAACGGAGTTCTGTCTAGAAAATTTTTATTGCTGACGAGATGCCATTGAGTATGTCTTGGGATTAGCGTCCTAACCGTATTGGCGGTTGCTAGATCAAGAATTTTTGGTAAGTTTTGGCTACGATAGTGAGCAACTAAAGGCCATCCAGCCAGCCATTGAGCCTCTACTGAACTAGAAAATATTACCTGGATATTCTGTCCTGAATCAATTGGGGTAATACCATTTTGAAAAAGTAATGCTATACCTGGAAGCTGGTAAAAATGACCAGAAAAAGAGCAAAAGCTAGTAAATACTAGGAATTAACTCCTGCAAATAATCTACCAGAAATAGAAAATCCAAGTAAAGCAAATTTTTTAATAATTGGTATAAGACAGAGGGACTTCCAAATAAAAAAAATATCCAAAATTTTCTTGGCTCCACAAGGCACGGGCAGGATGCTAGCTCCACAAAGTGTATAATTTATTTCTTGGAAATCCCTAAGACAGAAGGGTTAGAGGAGGATACTGATCTCCTTTCAGGACTTGTGTAAAAATAACCTGAACAGATTTTGTATACAAGCTAGATTCAGAAGCTATTTCACATAAAATTTGTATAACTTATTTTGACATGACTGCTAAGTAAGTTCTGACCATTTTTTCTAAGATCAGAAGTCCACGCTAAAAGGGATAGTGGAGCGTGTGGGTACGTCACTATGAATACTAACCACTAGGCTGGATGGGGCAAAAAACCCTACTAATTACTAAATATTAGATTTGATCTAATTTATAGCTTCAGGCCTTCAGGGGATAATAACTTTGATTTATAGAGAATATGATCAGCAATCCCCTGATATAATCTCAAAAACTGTAACCATCTGCTAGAAAAAAGCGAGAAAATGCTTCTTACCTAGCAGAAAAACGCAGTGGAGGAGCGAAATTTCAGATCAGGCAATTTTGCTTGAGTATGGCGTAGAGGAGAAAAACGGAAAATTTTAGGACTATGAAAGGTGTTGTCCGCATTCCTAGCATGGTTAATAGTTGGTTAACCATGATCAATACTTATTGGTTAGTTAACATTAACCTGCTATTAACCTTAGTACGAAGAGACTTAGAAGCTAGATATAAAGGCTCAATTCTCGGCAATTTCTGGCCACTACTCAATCAGCTATCTCAACTTTTAATTTATACCTATGTCTTTTCAATTATTCTCAAAGTCAAACTTAATCTAGAAGGACTACCAGAAGAGAGTAGGCTAACCTTTGGATTGTGGTTATTTGCTGGATTAATACCCTGGTTAGCCTTCACTAATGGATTAACTCAAGCTTCTGGATGCGTCATCAGACAGCCCAACCTAGTAAAAAAGGTAGTATTTCCTCTCAGTTTATTACCTTTAGTTCCCACTTTAGCAGCATTTATAGAAAGTACATTCGGATTAATAGCCTTAACAGGGATGGTATGTATATCATCGGGAGTTATACATCAAACATTGTGGCTGCTACCCATAGTCTGTTTACCACAACTTTTGTTAACAGCAGGCTTAGGATATTTTACCGCCGGATTAACAGTATTTTTGCGAGATATTCCTCAAACATTAGGAGTAATTCTCAATCTTTGGTTTTACTTTACACCAATAGTATATCCAGCATCTGTAATTCCAGAACAGTGGCGCAGTTGGGTATTTTGGTGTAACCCATTAACAGCGATCGCCGAAGTATATCGTGACCTAGTTTTAGTAGGAGAAATAAAACACTGGGCAGAATTAGGAATTGCTTCTGTCATCTCCTTAATAATATTTTGTTTCGGCTTTTGGGTATACAAAAAATTACGTCCAGCTTTTGCAGATGTTTTATAAACAGAAATACCATCATATACATCAATTTATAATGCCTGAAACTGTAATTTCACTGCAAAATGTTTCTAAATGCTTCAAGCGATATAGAAATCCTGTAGATCGTTTAAAAGAAATACTATTGCCTGGAAAAAGTCGCGCCGATGAATTCTGGGCCGTAAAAAATCTAAATCTTGAAATAGAAAGAGGACATACTTTAGGGATTGTAGGGCGGAATGGCTCAGGAAAAAGTACACTTCTGCAAATAGTCGTCGGCACCCTGACACCCACAACAGGAACTGTCCAAGTTCAAGGTAGGATTTCTGCATTACTAGAATTAGGCAGTGGTTTTAATCCAGAGTTTACAGGTAGACAAAATGTTTTCTTTAATGGTCAGTTATTAGGATTGAAACCTTCAGAAATCGAAGACAAATTTGACCAAATTGCCAGTTTTGCTGATATTGGCGATTTTATTGACCAACCTGTCAAGACCTATTCTAGTGGAATGTTTATCAGATTAGGATTTTCTGTAGCTACCAGTGTAGAGCCAGATATCTTAGTCGTTGATGAAGCCCTATCAGTAGGAGATGAAGCATTTCAGAGAAAATGTTTTGCTCGAATTCAAGACATTCAAGACAGAGGAGGTACAATTTTATTTGTCTCTCACGCTGCTTCAACAGTAGTACAACTTTGTGATTCAGCAATTTTGATGGATCATGGCGAAATGTTACTTTATCATAGCCCTAAATATGTAGTTTCTAAATATCAAAAATTAATTTATGCTTTTCCAGATAAAATTCCCCCAATTAGGGAAGAAATTCGTCAGATTCCTAACTTAGATATTCAGAATTTCTGGGATGATAAACAAATAGATGATGCCAGTGAAAATCTCGGTCAAAATCTGACTATAGAATCAACAGAATACGAAGAAATTTATGATCCAGAAATGACACCATCAAATACCATACATTATCCGAATCGAGGGGCAGAAATTATAGACCCTCATATCATTACAATGGATGGTAAGAGAGTAAATCATTTAATTAACCGTAGGGAATATTACTATACTTATGCAGTCAAATTTATTAACTCTACATCCAAAGTCAGGTTTGGAATGCTGATCAAAACTCTGAGTGGTTTTGAGTTAGGCGGAGCATCCTTACATGGTTATACTAAGTCAGTAGAATATATTGCAGCCCAACAAACAGTTATAGTGAAATTTAAGTTTAAATGTTTGTTAAATCCAGGTGTATATTTTTTAAATGCTGGAGTAGTAGGGATGGCAGAAGATCATCTGACATATTTATCTCGTTGTATTGATATTGCTATGTTTAGAGTTCAACACTGTAGTGATTCATGCGGTACAGGAGTAGTCGATTTCCTAGTAGAACCCATTTTTAATATTAAAAATGAGATAGTGAATAAGCAAGAAAAAATTGAATACATTTCAACTCAAAAATATTAATTGATTGAGTGGAAAGCTTGAGAGATTGTTTGTCAAACTCAGATTAAATTCTTGCGTAGAGTGGGATCTTGCGGACTTATCCTCTCTTATACCAATTTCAAAATATATTGCTACAAAGTTTATTTTGGTAGGAGTTGGGAAGCACGGAATTGGGAATTGGGGGTAGGGATTTTAATATAACTATCTTTTTTGAATTTGGTATTAATCACCAGAATTTTATTTGTCCACCGTAAACCACAATAATTCAAAACTCTAGCTATCTTAATATTTAGTTTACAAACAGTTCCTTAGAGCTGATTTATCAAGTAGATATTAAGAGGCTGAGTGTATTGTCATACAAAGGTTTGATGATTTAGAGGTGAATAGAGCCTAAATTCTTGAAGGCTTTGTCAAATCATAGTTTCAGATCAGTTTATGAATCAGCTCTTCCATGAAAATTATTTGTGACATTCTTTTTGAGAATTAGTATTGCTTCAAAGTCATAGAATTAATATTTGATAAAAAAATGATTGATGAAAAAAAAGAAATAAATAATCAGCTAATTATAAATGCATTTATCCAAGACCAAACTCAAGAACCTAAAAAAATAAAAGTAACAATTCATTCTCAAGATGAAATGTATCTCTACGCTTTGAAAAATACTCAAGGGTGTTGTGCTCAAGCCTTGATGCGATATTTTTCTAATGGTAAAAGAATCTTAGATGCAGTTAAACAAATTGTAGAATGGCATTTTGGGAGCTTTGAAAATATCTCATCTTTTCTAGATTTTGCTAGTGGTTATGGGCGTTTTACGAGATTTTTAGTTCAGGAAATTCCCCTCAAGAAAATTTTTGTTTCTGATATTTATTCTCAAGCAGTAGAATTTCAAAAACAACTATTTGGTGTAGAGGGAATAGTTTCAACTAATTTTCCTGAAGATTATCAAGTTAAGCAAAAATTTGACTGTATTTTGGCCTGTTCATTTTTTAGTCACACTCCACAAAAAACCTTTATTGGTTGGTTAGAGAAATTATATAGTTTATTAACTCAAAAAGGCA
>JAJEAQ010000602.1 GCA_022822685.1 Trichodesmium sp. jk18x7bins.61 | reverse complement strand
GCTGTCTTCGCCTTTATAAATATAGCGTTTAGAGCAACTACTGACTTATATACTTAATGGCTGAAGTTTTGATACTCACGCACAGTCGCAAAATGCTCCCACTACTCAACAATAGAATTTTAATATCTGACTACCAACTCTTTCCAGCAAAGACTAACAATTTGAGAAAATTCTCTACACTATTTTGCCATAATTCTTTATCCACAGTGACGAGTAACTGATGTCCTGCGGCGGGGAAAGTTACAAGTTGCTTCTGACTTTGTAAATTTTGAAATAACTCATTAATCTCTGCCATATCTATCAATTTATCCTCCTTACCCTGGAGTAATAAAGTGGTACATCGCACTTGTTGAGCATAGGTAACTGGATTGTGAGCCAAACCATTAAATCCATGGTGAATACTACTCCAAAAGATGAGCATTTCAGCCAGAGGAAGTGAAGGAATATTAATAGCTTTTAGCCTCTTCTTAATCACATCTATAAACCGAGCAAATGGTATACCTAAAATAATTGCATCCGGCTCAATATTTTCTGCAGCTATAGCTTTGAGAATAGCAGCATTTACCATAGAAACACCATAAAGTATAATTGGCTGTTTGACATTAAAAGTTTCCACATAATTAACTGCGATGGCAACATCTTCAGCTTCCTTAAAACCAATAGTCGTTGTATTTCCGCTTGAACTACCTACTCCGCGAAAATATACTAATAATAAATCATAATTTAATTGATTAAAAACTTGAGCTGGTGCTAATAGTTGCTTTCCGTTAGTACCTCCAAGACCAGGAAATAATACTATTCCATTTGCTGGAGCATAAGGAGCCGGAATTAACCAAGCTTCTAACCACTGAGTTTAATTAATAGAAATACGTTGTGTTTTTTGGTATTCAAGACCAATATCTGTAGGTAGTCGAGAATTAGTAGGCCTGGGAATTCCTAAACCAATTTCTCTTGGATTAGTAAAATGAGTTAGGGTATAGGCACTAATATAAGTAATTATATTCATCCACATAAAAATGATTAAAATAGCTGGAATAATCCTTTTTTTTTTAGACTTGGTTTTAATAAGAAAAGACCTGACAAAACTGTCTGTGGATTATCTAATATTTATACTGTTTTACTTTGACGATAAATTTATACTTGCTGTTGTCTGCGATTAATTAACCATCCCAATTTAGCACCATTTTATAAATACTCTTGCATTTTTTCTGTCTTCTTGATAGTGAATCACTTGGTGACATTAATTAAACGACAAAATCAGGACGTATCGGAGCAAACTGCTCTTATTCTTCCAGTGTTAAAGCATCCCAACGTGTTTGTTGAATCCAAGAAGCACCAGGCGATCGCCCAGCGTCATTTGGTAGGCAAAAACCAGTGTTAGAGTCAAAAATTTTACCTAGATTATTTTGGCGACTCCAAGCTTTGAGTTGATAAATTAAATCTGCATTTCGTTCCCCTGTTATACTGCCTGTGGGTGGCATAATAATTAATTCTCCTACCGCCGTTTTTTCAAATCTTAAATTTTCATCATTATCGCGACAGAGTTGTCAAAATTGTGCTTCGCTGAGGTCAATTTTTAATTCTAATACTGGTGGTAAATGTATTGTGGATGTTTCCATAATTTTTGTTAGCTATTGTGAATGAATTTATATCATACCAAGTATTGCAGTTTCATAGTGGCGATCGCTCCAACTATAATCCATCTCTAATTCACTACCAAATAGTTGCTAAATCTAATATAAATCCAGGCAAAATATTTTCTCCTGATACTGTTTGTGGATTCTCTAATATTTCTACTGCTCCACCTTTTGGTGCAAAACTATCTTGATCTTCTGGAGTTCAACTATTCCAACACTCCATTTTGATTAAAGAAGAATCAGCGGCACGTTTGCCTCCATTTATATCATGTTGAGCCTGTCGCCGACATGAATCGGATAATTAGTTATAAAAAAGATCCCTATAATATGATGTCCGCTTAATTAGTGCTCAAAAACTTTCTCCTCCTGATACCTTCTTTTTTCCCTCCTTATTCCTTCTTCCTTCTTCCGAGCCTCCTCCTAATTTTATTATACTTAATCATCCGGACATGATATAATCCCTGTTTTATCCCTCCCACCTCCTCTTTGAAAGGGGGGAGTAAAGCAAAGTATTCCCTGCTCTGGCTCATCAAACAAAAAGCACAGCATATTCTTGAGCCATTAGAGACTGTCTGTAAACCAAATATTAAGATAGCTAGAATATTTAATTCTGATGGCCGGCGGCGGACAACTACAATTATGATGAGTACAAGGAAATATTTCCACCTAAGTCATCCTATGCAAGAATTTAATCTAAATTTTACAAACAATCTCTTAGAGCCATTATTTATTTATAAGTATTCAACCAAACATGATTTAGTAGCTTAAAACAACCATTTGAATCAAGAACTCTACCTAAAATTTTTTGACGATTCCATACTGATAAATAGATATTTCTAAAAAAGAATGTAGGGACTTTCCATAGAACTTCCCTACAAGAATTTTAGAGCCGATTATGCAATTTCTGGAGAATTTAACTTGCCTAGCAAAAAAATAAGCCCTCTCCCAATAAAGTCGCCTCAGAATAAGAGCCTCAGA
>JAJEAQ010000405.1 GCA_022822685.1 Trichodesmium sp. jk18x7bins.61 | reverse complement strand
TGTCATCATTATGAACACATGAGCAGAGTGAGAACTCAGACTAACCAGGAGCCGGATGAGGCGAAAGTCTCACGTCCGGTTCTGAAGTAGAGGCGCCCCGAATAATATCGGACCATCGGGTCATCGGGCGTCGACTATAACAGTTCAACTAAATTAATGCCAGGAGGCGGACTTGAACCGCCGACACGAGGATTTTCAGTCCTCTGCTCTACCGACTGAGCTATCCCGGCTTTTTTTCAATGCTTTACCAGCATAACAGATTAATAATAATTTTGACAACCCCTTGAGGAAATATTTTTCTTGAATAAGCCAGAAGACAGAATTCATATGATGTTCAGACAATTAATTCTCAAAAGGCATTTGTTTGTAGTTGGGACGGGACACCTATATAGCAGTACGTTTTTTTTTGATTAGGACATAAATCTGGGTTGAAAGGCAAGAGGTAAAAGGCATGCATGCAATAGAGGGATTTCCTAACCTGAATGCGTCGCGGTATACTTAGAAAGTTTTGGGCGTTCTTGACTAAAGGCTCATAATTAGCTTTAACTTTTTCTCTAGCTCAAGTCAGGAGGGAGCTAGCAAGTTTGTTTCCTGGAGAGGCAGGCATCCATATTCTACTAATCCAATATTGTTTTGAATGACATTTATATCATTTAACTATGCTCTCTTTTTATTAATAGTACTTGGATTCTACTGGTCAATGCCAAAACAGTCTTGGCGAGTGTTTATCCTTCTAGTTGCCAGTTTATTCTTCTACGGTACTATTCAACCCGAATATATTCCACTGCTATTAATAATTACCCTATTTAATTTCTACCTCGCTCAAGCTATTGGGGAACCAAAAGACTGGCGCATTGCCAATAAACAATGGAACCGTCGTCGGTTACTCTTATTGTGGTTAGGTATAGTCTTTAATATATTATTACTATTAAGCTTCAAGTATATACCTTTTATACTCAGTAGTATTGGCATAATTTACAATCTACCTAATATTTTAGAAACTGCTAATTTGGTTGATAGTAATTTGATTGCTCCTTTGGGGTTAAGCTTTTTCTGTTTTGAATGTCTGGCTTATTTAATTGATGTTTATAGAGGCGCTCCTGCTGCTGCTTCTTTACTAGAATTTACATCTTATAAATTATTTTTTCCGAAACTGATTTCAGGTCCGATATCTCGTTATCATTATCTGCGAAATCAGTTAGGAATGATCGGCAAAAAAAACACTCAATTTTCAGTTAAAATACCTGCCTTAAAATTCCCCAGCATAGAACAAATCACAGAAGGAATTTGGTTAATTGCAACTGGAGCCGTCAAAAAAGCTTTAATAGCTGACAATTTAGGAATTTTTGTAGACCTGAGCTTTAATAATTTACAACGTGCTGGCAGTGGTGATTTGTGGTTAGCAATAGTTACCTATGGATTACAACTTTATCTTGATTTTAATGCTTATGTTGATATTGCCCGTGGTAGTGCTTTTTTGATGGGTTTACGTTTGCCACAAAATTTTGATTTTCCTTATTTCAGCACAAGCATAGCAGAATTTTGGCGACGCTGGCACACTACTTTAGGAGATTGGTTGAGAAACTATTTATATTTTCCCCTAGGGGGTTCAAGGGTTGGTTTATTTCGTACTTGTGTGAACTTGTTAATAGTGATGTTAATTGCTGGTATTTGGCATGGTGCTGCTTGGGGATTTATTGTTTGGGGAGTTTTACATGGTTTGGCATTAGTAGTTAATCGGTTAGTAGAGGCAATTTCCAATTACTTTAAAGCACAAAAAATCTGGGAAGGTTTACCAGGAATTTTGATGAGTTGGTTATTAACTCAGAGTTGGGTTTTTGGAGCTTGGATATTTTTCCGACTACCTAATCTCAGGGATTCAAGTTGGGTACTTTCCCACTGGTGGGGTTATGATGCTGATGTTCAATTTGCGGATAAAGTTTATCTGGAGGCTATGGGTTTAGAAAGGTTAGAGTTTGTGTGGTTAATTTGTGGGCTTGTAGTAGCAATGGGGGTTAATTATTGGTTTCATCGCAGTCTAAAATTACAGTTAAATTGGTATTTGAAAGTTTTGTTAGTACCTATATTTTTCTTTGCGGTTTGGTTGCTGGCACCAGAAGGTTTGCCTTATATTTATTTTGATTTCTAGAGTAGGGAAATAATATCTGCATTGTAACTACCACTTTTATAATTCTTAAACATTGCTTCTATTTATCTCCTAAATCCTTTGACCTGTCTATCTTGTAGCTTTATTGTCACCCCCTGAGATGCAGTAGTACTGTGTAAGTCTTGTCTTCTTAATATTTTCAATAGTTTTTTTTATTATAATTTCGATCTTCATTTCACTTTATTCCTGAGCAATAAGAACACCAATCACTCTAACTACCAGTATCAAGTTTTCCTGTATAAATACCTGTAATTGTTAGTGACCATAAGTTAAAGCAAGCTGTTACACCAAAGCCACAATAAACAATAATTTAATCTTAACTTTAGGGAACAAGAAATTTTGGAAAGTTTACCAGGATTTTTGATAAGTTTGTGTGCTTTTTGCTAGCTGGCGTCGGCAGGTTTGCCTTATATTTATTTTGATTTTTAGAGTTTGGAAATAATATCTGCTTCTAACCAAGCTTTTTTTAAACTCTTGTTTGACTTCAGCAGCTTTTTTTCTGTTCGCCTTGTGCTGATAAACTCTGTGCTAATCCATATCAAGAACAACCATGATTAGGATGTTGTTGCAAATCTTGACGATAAACTACTTCTGCTTCTTTTGCCCGATTGAACTTTAACAAAGCTGCACCCAGAGATTGACGTACAAGATAATACCAATAAGGAGGTTCCATGTAAGGTAAATTATCCTGAAGTGTTACGGCAGTTTGGTATTCAGAAATCATCTCTTCATTTTTACTTTTGAGTCCAGCAATTTCTGCCGCTAATAAATGATTAGCAATTGAAATTAAATTTGTAGCTGGAACATTAGCAGTTTCTAAACCGCTAAATTCTGTATGTTGTAATAATTCGTTTATTTCTTGATACTCAAATTGGGCATTTTCTAAACTACCCTTACCAGCCCATGCTAGAGCTATAGCATAATGCCACATTGCCATGGTGTAAGAGAACTCATTTGAGGGTTGAGATTCGGTGAGAATTTCATCCCACTTACCAAATTGCATCAAATAAAATAGGGAGTGGGGAGAAAAATTTCAGTCAAAGGAAACTGCTTAACTTCCGACACAGAAACCTTATCTACTAACTTCCTAGCAGCAGCAATAGCATCTTTACTACGTCCTTCCATACTAGCTGCTGACCAGAAAAAATGAATATTGTGAGGATGTGCGGTTCGTTTCTAGCAGGAACCC
>JAJEAQ010000399.1 GCA_022822685.1 Trichodesmium sp. jk18x7bins.61 | reverse complement strand
TGTTAGGTTGAGGAGCGCGTTAGCGAAGCTTCTCCTGCGGATAAACCTAACCTACTGTATGTTTTTGTTGGGTTTTGCTGGCGCTTAACCAAACCTACTCTATTATAATTAATTACCCTAATCTTATATTAGATCATGTTCTGATAATTAGTTAATGGCTGTCATCATTGCTAATTTTATAGTTCCTCATATCAAATCAAAATAATGCTTCATAACCAAAATAGTCTAACACTCTTTTATCCAAATAATTGATTGATCAAATTAATACTTTCTTGACTTAGTTTTTCTTTCCATTTTTCCCCCATATAATAATCAAAATAAAATTCATAATCTTTGTCTTTTTCTTTAGTTAACTTTAGTACACTCTTAACTATATTTAATTTTTATCCCACTAATAAACCAATATTTTTAATTGTATTTTTTTGGTTTTGTAACAAATACTCATACTTAATATGTAAACAATGCTTAGTATTTTTCTTAAGTTCAATATAACCTTGATTTTTTAAGTTCCAAAGTTGTACAGGAGTTTCTAGCCAAGGAGTTATGCAGTCCCTTTCTACTATTTTACATGGTGTTTTTTAAAAAATTATAAATTCTTGATTCTTTCTTAATAAAAATCTATGGTGTGGACATTGATGTAGAGATAATAAAAACGAATAAGGATTTTTAGTTATAGTTATAAATAGTGTTTGATTAGATTTTGCACTTTTTTTGATCACATCTAATCCAGGTATGCTATGCTTCCACCCCAATGAATCAGAAACACAATCTAAGAAAATATTGTCAATCACTGCCTCTCTAATTATTTGTACCTCATAACCTTTCAAAGATTTATCCTGTAAATACTTTTCTATATTTTTTGAACAATTTTTATCGAGAACACTGATCGTCCCTGGCAGTAATTTGCAGCTTAAGTTTTTTTTAATTCTTAGATAAGTATCTAGTACCACAATTTCTCTCACCGTAAACTTTTATAGCTTGAATATTTTCTGACTGATTCATTTTTCTATTCTCTAATAATTTTTATGCTCCCAATCAGGAGGGATAAATTCGGTTAAACTCACTTAATAGCAGTTTTCACCTAGGTAGAACAAAGAAAGTTAAGTTTAAAGGTATAAATTACCTATTTTAGTAAAGTGAAAAACGCTATAGTTCTCTGAAAGGAGGAAGATGAAAAAAAGAAGAGGAGAGGATTGACACTCCCTGCTCGCCCATAGACGGGGATTCTTGTTTCTACAGCTCACCACCATAGTGCCAAAAAACGTGTTTTTTTCAGGTCTAAATCTCATTGAAAATTGAATTTCTTCCTTCTGACTTTTTATTAATAATGATTACCTGATTTACGGAAATGTACCGCAGTAATCCCATCATTCAATACCTCACCATTCTCTACAACAGCATAAACCAACCAATGGTCATCACCACATTCCATCCGGTTTGCTACCCTACATTCTAAATAAGCCAGAGCATCTGTCAAAATCGGACAACTATTGGTTAGCTTCCTTTGTTTCTAATCCTACAAAACGATCTTTCCCTAGTGCAAAAGGTTTGAGAAAATGCTTCGATAACTGATTCCCCTCAGGTAATATATTCAACACAAATCGATCACCTGTATGAGTCAATGACTCTAAAGCCCTGTCTTTATGCTACTGCCACAGTCACACCAGGAGGATTAAAAGTAGCCTGAGATACCCAAGAAGCCAACATGGCACTGGTGACATTCCCACGTTTAGCAGACATCACACATAGAGAACCCACAACACGCCCCACTGCTTGAGCTGTGCGATCGCTACCATAAGCATTTACAGTCGCTTTAGGATTGCGACGCTTCCGGGATTTGATCAAGGTTTGAGCAAAATCAATAGCAGCCTCTTTACAGGTTTTAATTGTCACATCATCCGGTTTAAACTTAACCCGAATTGTTTCAAAACCAAATTTATAACCAGCATCTTGTAATTTGCTTTCCAAAAAGTCGATCGCCTCACCACTCCAACCAAAAGAGCCAAATACTCCAGTCAACTTATCCTTAGAAACTGTATTCAGGACAATACCTAAAGCTGTTTGAACTTGAGTCTGCACATTACCGCCAAGAGTTGGAGAACCAATAATAAACCCATCACATTTGGCAATTGCCGCCTTAATTTCGTCAGATGTAGCAACCTCACAGTTAATTGACTCTACCGATACTCCTGCTTCAGTTAAACCTTTAGCGATCGCTTGAGCCACAGTAGCAGTATTACCGTAAGCGGAAGCATAAAGCAAAGCAACATTCAAATCTCGTTTACTTTGTTCCTGACTCCACTGCCCATATAGACTTGTTAGCTCCATTTTCCCATAGCGTACCATAGGTCCATGACCAGGAGCATATAATTTCACATTCAAATCGGAAATCTTTTCTAAAGTAGAAAGCACTTGTCTTGCTTGAGCAGCATGGAGACAGTCATAATAAAAACGTCGCTCTTCGCTGTAGATACTCCATCCTTCATCAGCTATTTGGTCTCCGCAAACATGAGCACCAAAAAACTTATCAGTAAACAGAATTTGAGTTTTTGGGTCGTAAGTCATCAAACCATCTGGCCACTTAGGAGTAGGAATTGTTAGCAACTGCAATTGATGGCCACCACCTAAGTCCAGAATATCATCACCTTTTACTACCTTAATAGTTAGAGTCGACGCCCGATATTATTCGGGGCGCCTCTCCTTCAGAACCCCCTGTGAGACTTTCGCCTCATCTCGGCTCCTAGTTAGTCTGAGTTCTCACTCTGCTCATGTGTTCATAATGATGACA
>JAJEAQ010000267.1 GCA_022822685.1 Trichodesmium sp. jk18x7bins.61 | reverse complement strand
TTGCCCCTACTAGGAGCAGCTACGTGAAAAGCTCTCAGGGACTCTCGAGCAATTTGAGTCTATAGGGTTTCTCTTCTTGCTACGATGGGAAAATCTGACACAGGCGATATTAAGTGTGATTTCATAAGGAATTGGTATTAGTAAGTCGGAAAGAAGGAAATAATATATATGAAACCAACAGATTTTATAAAATAATGCAACACTAATAAAAAGAAAAAAACTATCTCGGCTTTGATAGTTAAATAAAATAAAACTTTTAATCCCAAGTTTAATGAAAATTATTTGATTATACTTTTGATGGATAATAAGTGCTGTGAACAACTAATTACTAAAGTTACTAATATTCCTGGCCTGGTCTCTTATGGCCAACATCTTCCTGATTGGACAATAGAATTGTTCAGCAATAGTGCTGAACAATTTTCCAGGGCTCGAACTTCAAAGTTTATTCACAATCAAATCCAAACCTTGACAAATATTAATTACCTAGAAGACATAGACAAGGTTAAGGAAAAAGGCCAAGACATATATGATGCTAAATTTGGTTTAGCGAGTATCCCTCTCAGGAGGGTAAGGCAAAAAGGTTGGAGCGATTTGGAAAAACGACCTTTTGATCGGTGGATTTGGTGTCACCAAGAGAGAAAACGACTTCAAGCTGAAGTTGCTAACTATTCTACAAATGATTCCCTTACGATTCAAGCACAACAGAGCAAAAATAAGCTAAAGTATATTTGTTTTTGTGATCAGTCTGTCGAGGAGTTACTAGAGAGACTGCAAGCGACTCAGGTGCAACTGCAACAAATTTTAATTAATCTACTAAGTAATGCGATCGCTGTTCCAGATCGCAGTAAAGTTTTGACGTAACCCAGTTTTAAGGTTGTAGAAGCCAGAAATAGTAAAGATAGTTGGCAGAAAATTCGTAAATTTATTCATCAGTTAATAATGCCAGTGATAAATATAATTAAATTCCTAGACAAACAAAATAAAAAAAATGTTCTATTTGCCAAAACAATTTCCAAATTAGTACAGTATTTTAATCACCTAGAAATTATGAAAATTCTTTGTCAATATAGGAGTAATTTGAATGATTAATAGCATGGATAGATCGGACATAATTCTAATTGTTGATGACAACCCCGCTAATTTAGGCGTGCTATCAGACTTTTTGGACGACACAGGTTATGAAGTTTGGGTAGCTAAATCTGGATATATGGCACTACAAAGAATAGAATATGCATTACCTGACTTAATTCTGTTAGATATTATGATGCCAGGAATGGATGGTTTTGAAATCTGTAGTTATCTCAAGAACAAAGCTGAAACTTGTGAGATTCCCGTGATTTTTATGACAACTCTTTCCGATACAGAAAGTAAAGTAAAAGGTTTAAATTTTGGTGCAGTTGATTATATCACGAAGCCGTTTCAACAGGAGGAAGTATTAGCTAGAATTAAGTTACATTTAAAACTCTATAAATTGATGCAACAAGTGGCAGAACAAAATCAAGTTTTAGAAGAAAGAGTACAGGAAAGAACATTTAAAATTAACCAGATGATGGAAGAATTGAAAAAAATGCAAGTTCAATTGATTCAAAACGAAAAAATGTCTAGTTTGGGTCAAATGGTGGCAGGCGTAGCCCATGAAATTAATAATCCCATTAATTTCATTTATGGTAATTTAAGTCCAGCTGAGGAATACATTGAAAATTTATTGAGTTTAATTGGAATGTATCAAGTTTATTATCCAGAGCCATATGCAGAAATTAAAGCTTATCAAGAAGATATTGAACTAGAATTTTTACGGGAGGACTTGATTAAACTTTTATCTTCAATGAAAGTCGGAGCAACTCGAATTTTGGAGATAGTTAAATCTCTCCGTATTTTCTCTCATTTTGATGAGGCAGAAATTAAGCAAGTAGATATCCATGAAGGAATTGATAGTACCTTAATGATTTTACAAAATCGACTCAAAGCTAAACCAGAACACCCAAGAATTGAGGTGATTAAAGAATATGGCAATTTACTAGAGGTCGAATGTTATCCTGGTCAATTAAACCAAGTATTTATGAATCTCTTGAGTAATGCAATTGATGCTATCGAAGAATTTAGCTCTAAACTTAGCAGAGAAGAAATTCAAGCTCATCCAGGTAAAATTCGGATTTATACAAATTTGAATAATTATGATGAAGTTGTGATTAAAATTGCTGATAATGGCATGGGAATGACAGAAGAAGTATGTTCTCAAATGTTTAATCCTTTTTTTACCACTAAACCTATTGGTAAAGGAACAGGAATGGGATTAGCAATTAGTTATTCCATAGTAGTTGATAAACATGGTGGAAAATTAGAATGTAACTCCAAATTAAATTCGGGAACAGAATTTGTTATTAAGATTCCTCGTAATAGAGATTCTATCAATAATAACTCTCGATCTTATGTTCAATCAGACAATAGTCACCAGAACTCACCTGCGAGCAGTGTTATTCAATAAAAAATCATAATATTATTTTCAAATTATCAGTACTTTTTTGTAATAAATATAGTTTTTTAAATTTTCAGAATATATGTTTAGTAAAACAGATCAAAAAGCAAGAATTATGATTGTTGATGACAATAGAGATAACTTGAGGGTACTCTCTGATTTTCTCGATGAAATAGGATTTGAGGTATGGGTAGCGCCTTCTGGCGAAACTGCTATTGAACGGGTTCAATATGCGATACCAGACTTAATATTACTAGATGTAATGATGCCCGGAATGAATGGGTTCCAAGTTTGTTCTATATTACAAAATAATCCCCTGATTAGAAATACTCCAATTATTTTTATGACAGCTCTTTCTGACACACATGATAAGATTAAAGGCTTTGATTTGGGAGCTGTTGACTATATAACTAAACCATTTCAACAAGAAGAAGTTTTAGTGAGGATTCGGTTGCACTTAAAATTATACTTTCTTCAGACAACACTGGCAGAAAAAAAATGCATTATTAGAGCGGTTAATTCAAAATTTGGAGCAAAAAGTTGAGCAGGGAAATCTCAAGCTAGAGCAAGTAATGTCAGAATTACATGAAACCCAAGCTAAATTACTACAAAGAGAGATAAAACTACACTATAATTCTTTCCATGATGCTCTCACAGGATTACCAAATAAAGCTAGATTATTGACTCAACTTAATCAGGCAATTGAGTTTGCTTCAACTTATCAAAACTATCGCTATGCTTTACTCCTACTTGATATAGATCGTTTCAAGTTAGTTAATGATAGTTTAGGATATTCTAAGGGAGATATATTACTGCAACAAGTTGCTCAGAGACTTCAAACTAACCTAGGATTTAATTGCTTAGTAGGAAGGCTTAGTAGTGATGAATTTGTAATTTTGCTAGAAGGGATAGAAAATCCATCGGAAGCCACTCAACTAGCAGAGCGCATTCAGAAAGAATATTTACACTATCCCTATGAGTTAGATGGCTACCAAGTATTTGTGAAAGCTAGTATTGGTATTACATACAGTTTTTTTGGATATCAGAACCCTACTGATTTACTCAGAGATGCGAACTTAGCTATGCAAACCGCAAAGAGTCATGGGAAAGAAGGGTATGCTGTATTTGAACCTAAAATGCAAGTAGATGTTTTGGAACGTTTGTATTGGGAAAATGATCTACGTCAGGCAATTAAAGAAAAGCAATTATGCCTTTATTACCAACCAATTATTAATCTTATGAATAAGTTCCTGAAAGGTTTTGAAGCATTAGTTCGTTGGAATCATCCTACTCGTGGACAAATTTCACCAGCCAAGTTTATTCCAATTGCTGAAGAGACTGGATTAATACATGATATTGGGTGGTTTGTTTTGCAAGAAGCTTGTCAACAATTATCTGCTTGGCAGCAAAAATTTCCTAAGTTTAAATCTTTAATATTAAATGTTAATCTTAGTGATCCACAGCTAACTTCTGCAGATTTTGTTGAGCAACTAGAAGTTATTTTAAAGCCA
>JAJEAQ010000287.1 GCA_022822685.1 Trichodesmium sp. jk18x7bins.61 | reverse complement strand
CCCTTTTTCGGGGGAATTGAAATCTAATATTTAGAGTAGATGCTTGCTAAACAAAATGTTCGACTAAAAAGTTGACGTTGAAAGTCCCCGTGTTTCCTCCCTTGCGGACTGAAGGTTTTTAGATGATTTCAAAATTATTTCCTGTAATGTCAAAATCATTTTCTGTAACTGTAGGAGGATTGTCGAAAGCATCCCCCTTGAAGTTGTGCGTATAGCTGTGGATTTGTGGCTCCTTCCTCTACTAAATAGAGTAAACCATCATCTATATCATAGATTACATTATTGCCACTGATGCTGTCGTTGATATCTGTGACGGCTTGAAATGAAATAGTATTACTTATAATATCATTCTCTATCAGAATCAGATCACGATCAAAATTCTCACCACTGAAGTTAGTGAGGGTGTCAGAGCTACCAGAAGGAGTAAGCTGATTTAATACGAAAAAATTTTGTCCGCCACCACCGTCGAGGCAGTCATTATCAAGACCACCAATTAAGGTGTCTTTGCCCTCATTTCCGACTAGGGAATCGTCACCATCCTCACCAAATAGTAAATCAACACCACCACTACCTCGGAGGATATCCTGGCCGTTACCACCAAAAAGTATGTTGTCGCCTGCATCACCAAGCATGGAGTCTGCGCCAGAACGACCTTCAAGTGTGTCATTTCTTATTCTTCCATCAATTGTATCACCATCATTTCTACCGCCAGCTTCGTTGAGGCTACCAATGATCGAGTCATTTCCACTACCACCGATAAGGCTGTCTGCACCCCTATTTCCTTCAATAGTGTCATCACCTTTTTCACCATCGATGATCTCATTGCAAATTGTACCATCTATGCCTTCGCTTGCATCGGTACCGCCGATTACATTTGGAGCTGTACATATTTCACTCATAACTATTTTTTTTGATAACATCTTCCAGTTCATATTTACATTGCTTTGATCTTGAGTCCCTATTAAAGTTAACTTTTTGAATTAATTATTGTATCTTTAGTTATAAAAAAACTAGGTAAAATAAGTTATTCTATCGGCCTAGTTAAATTCAGGATTATTTTTCCAAAAAATAACTTTTTTGCTAGATTCCATAGTTATGATGCATGGGGGGTCTAAAACAGCCATTCTACTGTTAAAGACTGTTTGTAAAACTGAGATTAAATTCTTGCCTAGGATAAGCCCTTGGGTCGATATCTCCTCGTAATAAGACCCCGCCCTGAGGGGCGGGGTTTAAATAAAGAATTTTAGTTGTCCGCCGCCGCCCACCATAATTGAAGACTTTAGTTATTTTAATACTTACTTTACACACTGTCTCTTAACAGAATAGTTGTAAAGCACCTCCTCCCTCTTCTATTTGAGAATTATCTCAATAACTACTCTATTAATTAATCTATTTTTTGAGTTAGCATATCGACCATTGTCTGTCAATCAATCAAATAAATTAATTTGAGATGCACTATAATTACCATCAAATATTATGGGTTTCCTGAAGTTATAGACACTATATTTTTCTGAGCAATCTGAATCAGAAGAACGGAAATGAAAGATGTGCAAATTATGGTTTATGTAGGCCAATAAATTCCAGAACAACTTTAAATGATTTCAAAGTTGTCGTTAGTCGGGTTTAAACCTGACTCCATTTGCATAATGGGTACTGAAACATCATTTTCATCGATGTAATAGACTAAACCCTGAATTGAGTCGTAGACAAGATTTGCCTCACCTGCAGTTTCAGGATTGCTAGGATCAAAATTAGTAATGGTAGTAAACTCATTCTCAGCTAGGATGTCATTCTCAGTAGTACCTAATTCCTCAAAGATAGTTTGATCTAACTGTATTATGTCTTCTTGAGAATTAAAGTCTGTCAAAGTATCTAAGCCAAAAGGTTGAGCGATCGCGTCTGGAGCTAATTGCTCAGATTCAGACCACTGGAAGCGGAAAATATCTGCTCCTTCTCCACCTTCGAGGATATCATTACCTTCTCCACCATCAAGGAAGTCATCATTTTTACCTCCAAATATAGTATCGTTGCCTTCTCCACCGATTACCGTATCATTGAGGCGATCGCCAAGCAAAGAATCATTATCCAATCCACCATCGAGAAAATCATTACCATCTTTACCTCGAATAGTATCATTACCTTGCTCTCCCAGCAGAATATCATCACCCCGGTTGCCCTGGAGAAAATCATTACCATCTTTACCTTGGAGAGTATCATTACCATCTTTACCTTGGAGAAAATCATCTCCTTGATTTCCTACTACGGAGTCATCACCTTCTCCAGCAAAAATGGTATCATTACCTTCTAAGCCAGCAACTGCATCATTTAGAGAGCCTAGATTGATCATATCGTTACCATTATTGCCATTTAAACGGCTTTGCTGATCGTTGAATCCTTGAATGATTACTGCTCCTGTGTTGGGATCAACTTGTATACTTTCAGGTAGGGTAGGATTAATTATTATTTCTGACATGATAATTTTTCTATTGTAATTTTTATTTAGTAGAGGAGTTATGAAAATGATTGATTAACTACTCTGAATTGAAACAGATGGAAAACTAGGCTTAATCTTGGAATAATCATGGTTTCAAGCTTTATGTAGAGCCAGATTATCTGGGGTTTGGAGGCAGGGCCAACGCATCTTATTTTGAAGTTTTGACAGGGCAAGGATGTCATTCTTAAGAGTATTTATACTTATTAAGTCTCAGACTTAACAGCAAAGGCTTCCAGAATTTAGATGCGTTTACCCAGGGTTTGGGGGTGATATTGCTGACGCAATGCTCCGCAACCGCTTCTTTCTCAAAAAATTGACTAAAGCTAAAAACGGCTATAAAACAAGGCTTCTGTACTATGAAGCTATCAATTTATAAATAATCAGGCCACAGGGCTTGTAGAAAACTTTTCCATTCAACTGAAGGCAGAAGCTTCCGTTCTTACAGCACTTTTCATCTGGGTGAGCCACATCATCAAAACTAAAACCCTTGTAGGGACTTTTTATAGAGCATCCCTGACTGTGGTCTACTATAATGAAAACTGCTGTAAACACTCAAGACTTCTTCCCTTTTCGCCATTAGTGGTTTAATACCCCACCGTCTGTTTCGTTCTTAATCCTGACTTATTTCAAATTATTATTGATTATAAGTTGCACAAAAAATATTATTTTTTTTATGGTTCTTTTTCGCTAGTATCGGCATTTTCATTGATTCGATTGTTAGGTAATAAATGTTTGGTTTGGCAAATAGCCTGACTGAGGTTAACTACATTGCACAACTATAATTATTTCCTTCGCTAAGTGCAAAGCAGAAAAATTAGGCGTTCATGCAGATGAGTTTTGTAAATTAATCATTGATTAACTATATCTACTTCTACTGGTGGGAGTTTTTATATCGGGAAAAAAATCAAAAATTTTATTTTTATTCATCAGACTCAAGTTGAGTGTAGACTAAATTTTTTGCTCAAAGTTCCTATAGTTTATATCTATTTTTGTAGGCAACTAGAGTTTGATATTAATCATATTTTACTAATTTTCACTTAAGCAAAATAGCTGGTAGGTTTTGGCATGAAAATAATTAGCAAGACAAAAATATGGAAAACAACCTTGATTTTTATATAGAATGAATATCTAATGCCTAAAGAGACAAAAGTCTGATATTCATTGAGTCCTATTTCAATTTTAATTTTGTGATTGAGATTTCAGTGAAAATACATAAAATATGGGTAGTCCTGTATATAGTGATAAAACTTCTATAAGAGGCTGTTTGTAAAGTTTTGTAGAATAAAGCCCTCGCTCTTTTTTTAATTGAGCTCGAATACTGGAAAAATTAATTCCCCAACTTGAGATCTAGAGCTGCCTATTCCAGTGATATATCTGATGAACAATGAGAAATTCTAGAACCTTTGCTCCCATTGCAATTGCCAGTCGGTCCGACTCCTGGTGTCCCTCTCCGAAAAATCATTAATGGTATTTTCTACCTATTGATGGTTGTACATGGTAGGCCAGACCACAGGATTGACCACCATGGCCTACCGTTCCTACTTATTTTTATAGATGGCCTGGTGACGAGGTGGGGAGTGGCATTGAGCCTGGAGCCGACATGAAAATGATGCTTGACGAACACAACTGAGAATCTCAAACAGAAGAAAGGAAGAGCCTACAGGTGGTAGAATCCAGACTCAATCGGTCAAAACAACTGCTCAAGGGGGG
>JAJEAQ010000111.1 GCA_022822685.1 Trichodesmium sp. jk18x7bins.61 | reverse complement strand
ATAGAAACCCATCATATAATACCTGTGAAGGAAAGAGGAACTGAAGACAAGGAGAATCTGAGCCATTTGCACAGAGGGTGTCATATTCATGTAGGGAAGCTAATAGGGTTTTAGCTAAAGCTACATCAGAAAGCGCAGACTCTTGGAGGCAACAGGTACATTCAAAATCCAGAATTGTTGAGCTGTTTGTAAGGCTTGAGCCGTGTGATGGGTAACTGTCACCCACGGTTCAAAGGGGAGGGGAGAGGAGTAATCCTTATTCATGTAGGGAAGCTAATAGGGTTTTAGCTAAAGCTACATAAGAAAGCTCCGACTCTTGGAGGCAACCTTACCCGATGAGGATGTGGTTGTTAGAGTTAAGGAAATTACTAATAGCCGTGGCGTTGATGCAATTCTAGATACCGTTAGTTCCGAAAATGCTACGACAGGTTTTGAAATGTTGGCATTTAATGGCGGAATTGCTTGTATTGTTGGATTGCCCGATTTTAATAAGTTTAAACCTTTTAGTATTTCTCCTTCTATTCATGAAATTGCTTTGGGAGGTGCTTATTTATCTGGGGATAACAGAGCGATTCAAGATTTAGGAAAAGTTGCTAGAGAAATAGGGCAATTAGTAAGTGAAAAGAAGATTAATCCCATGTTAACAGAAGTTATTAGTTTAGAGGAAATACCAAAAGCATTAAATCGTTTGAAAGGTCGTCATGTGCGCGGGAAAATAGTTGCTCAAGTTGAGGGATAAGGCTTGAAACAGTTTTTGTAGTTGGGATGCCGCGCTCCAAATACATCTCTAGCGTGGCATCCCAACTACGAAGCTCTATTATAAGTGTTTTAGCGAACACGGTACAAGATATTACCAAGGGCTACCAATCATAATAAACCCTGCCCAATAATAAGGGTGGGAGAAGTTTTGATGCCCAATTTTTCCGAATACTGAGGGTAAAACTATTGCCTCATCAGCACCTGTGCCCCTTAACTCTCCTTCTGCAATTCCCACTTCTCCTCGTAACATTGCTAGCTGGGCTTGTCGTAGTGCCTCTGCTTTGATTTGGCTATGATTTAAGTGAGTGTAAAATTCTGTCATTAACCCTAATGTACCTTCATCATTCACATACCACACACTGGCTAAAGCTGACTTCACTCCTGCTGCTACTGCTAACCCCGCAAAACCTAATTCGGCATTTTTGTCTCCTTTGGCAGTGCGACAAACTGACAATACTAACAATTCTACTGGTGGCTGATCCCAGCCTAATTCTCTGATTTGATCTAATACCAATTATCAAAAACTTTGCTATACTTAATTATGCTATCACCTATATGTAAAAAATCTATTTATATATGCGATCGCTACTCTGGTTACAGGATTTCAAACACAACTATAAAACTCTGACAATATACCAGCTTTTTGCAAAGCATCAATGATGAACGGCCATTGTATTAATGAAGCTATAAAGTTATGGTTAAGATTTTGTATTATTTTGTATATCAACTGTCTTAAGTCTGGCCAATCTTTAAATATAGCAATCCCTGGTCAGTTGTGAGAATATAGAGGGAGAATATAGAGGGAGCAGAAAAGCAAGTGAGAACTCATCCATATGCCAAATGATCTTAATACCTGGATCGAATCCAACCCTCTCGCCGCGAGAATTAAAGAGAGCCATAGCTGTTCAGATGTTTCTAGGAGGCTACAAACACCGAGAAATTCAGGAAATTCTGGGAGTAAGCTCAGGGTTCATTAGCAAGTGGAAGCAAAGGTATGAACAGGCAGGAGTAGCTGGGTTAAGACTAGCCTATCAAGGGTCAAATGGTTATCTAACTGCGGCACAGCGCCAATCGGTAATTACCAGGCTCCAAGCAAAAAACTACTGGAACTTAGCAGAACTGCAAGGACACATTGAACAAGAGTACAACGTGGGGTAGTCCTAAAGATGTAAGGATATTGATTATTACACCCCTTTCATTGTCAGGAAGTAAGTAGCAAAAATCATTACTTGTTTAGCACTACCCAACGTGGTATTTGATTCTAGACAAAGCTATTACACTCTGTTCGAGCAAGCGGGAATCAGTTGGAAAAAGACCCAGAAATGCAATCCGAAAGAGAACCCAGAACTGGTGGAAAAAAAATAAGAGATCGAGAAGTGGCTGGCAGCGCGCCAAGAGGAGATTATTTCAGGGGAGTTAGTTGTCTTCTTTGAGGATGAATGCCATCTGTTGTGGGGAGACTTGTGTGGATATGTCTGGGCGCTCGACTGCAGAACACATCGAAGTTCCCATCCTCAATGAGCGGCAGAAGCAAACTTACTATGGTGAAGTCAATTTATTGACGCAAAAATGTTTGATTCAGCCCTATACAGCGGGTAATTCAGAAAATATGATCGCTTTCCTGAAATATCTGCTCGGCCAACAACCAGATAGTGGGACTTACACAACTTAATAAGCAAAATTAGACTATAATGCTTAATTAACAAGGTTTTTACGTCGAAGATGTCACCCCTATGAAAGAAACAACTCCTGCTGCTATGCCTCCCTGTTTTGAAAGATGGTGCCAAAAGTTTGATGATTGTTGGAAAAACCAACCCCAAAAAACAGGATTTAGGCATTATTTAGGTGGTTTACTAGGAGAGAGTGAAAGGAAAAACATATCTCAAATGGCCAATAACTCAATTGGAATAGTTTGGCGGGTAAGGTTGAGGCACCTCGCCACATGAATGAGAATCACTTCTTTCCCCTCCCCTTTGAACCGTACGTGACAGTTTCCCATCATACGGCTGGGGCCTCACTTCAAACCTTTTTAGGCACGAAAGATTCTTTGACTCAAATTCTTAACAATCTCCAGGATTACTCCATTCCATTGTTCTTTGACAACCTTTGTCATTTCTGACATCTAACTTACATCTCAGTTAAAGTTTCTTTGTCTAAACATCTTTCGTATGAGTGAGAGAAGAAGTCGGCTTTTCCTTTTTAGGAAATACATGTTTTAGCTAAAGCTACAGGCTCAAACGCTTTTTCTTCCATCCTCTACCCAACAAAGATTTCCGTCATTGTTACCTTTGACCTACTTTCGACTGTTGCCGAAAGACTCTGAATTGCTCACCCTGTTGTATCGTCTGAAGTTTTCGAAATGGTTGAGGCACCCCCCCCGTAGAAAAGGTGGTTGCCTATTCTACGGTCGGAATTTTGTTTTCACATACAAACGAGAGTACAACATCTGTATCTACCTCCTTACCTTTTTGGTCACGGCCGAGCCTGGATAATTTGGCCTGTTCAACGATGACG
>JAJEAQ010000298.1 GCA_022822685.1 Trichodesmium sp. jk18x7bins.61 | reverse complement strand
TAGACATAGAACAAAGTCCAAACAACCATACAACTGACATACAAATACAAACTCAAACCCCATAAATACCCTTCATGTAGGGAGGTCCCGAAAAAAGTAATAATAACTACTAGGCTCATAATAGCCAGAAGGCAATATAACCACAGAGCAGCAGATAAGTTGAATTAGAATAAAACCACACCCACACCAATCAATACTCGTCCCCTCAATGTATCAGTAGTACCATCAGACTCTACCTACAAAAACATCCCTGAATATAGAATCCCAACCAGAGACAGAAGAAAAAAAGACGATTTCGGAATCATGTAGGGACAACCTCAACCCCTACACAAAAAAAGGAGACAAACATCCAAACATAATCGGTGGATATGTAGCATGGGGCGCGACCTGTTCAGGTCGCCTGTCGGCGACCTGAAGGCTCCGCATTCCGTAAGGAAAGCTCCGACTCTTGGAGGTAACTGGTCGTCTGAAATGGGACACTGAGTCCCCTAGGGATTTTCACCCCGAGCCTACACGGAAAAGACTCTATGAGTCCGACTACTCCTGTTCAGGTCGCCGACCAAAAAGGTAAGGCCTTACCTTTTTGGCCGAAAAGTAGGCTCACCCACTAGGGATTAAGTGGTTAGGAGCGAGAGGGAAGGAGATGGAAAGGTGAACATGGTCTAAGTTGTTGATTATTCATGTAGCTTTAGCTAAAACTGCGTTATACATAGAACAGCCAAATTATCCCTGATAGGCTGTAACCAAAAAGGTAAGAAGGTGATACAGATGATATATAAGCATCTGTATGTGAAAACAAAATCCCCAAGCCAGTATAGGCAACCACCTTTTCTACGGGGGGGTGCCTCAACCATTTCAAAAACTTCAGACGATACAACAGGGTAAACCCGAAAGAGTCTCAAGGAAACCTTGAGTAGTGAGTCGGCAACAAAGACGGAAGTCTCTGTCGGCGAAAGGACGGAAGAAAAAGCGTTTGAGCCTGTCGCCGACATGCTGTTCTGTAATGGAACAGATAGGGATACTCTTCGAGAAGCCTGAGCCTACAAAATTTGTCCCCCCATGTAGAGCAGGGAGGCGACCTGCTCAAAGGAAAGCAGACTTCTTCTCTCACTCATACGAAAGACGTTCAGACAAAAAAAGCTTAACTGAGATGCAAGTTAGATATCAGAAATGATCAGGGTCGTCAAAGGACAATTGAAAGGAGTAATCCAGGAAAATTGTTAAGAATCTAAGTCAAAGAATCTTTCGTGCCTAAAAAGGCTGGAAGTGAGGCCCCAGCCGTATGATGGGAAACTGTCACGTACGGTTCAAAGGGGAGGGGAAAGAAGCAATTCTTGTTGAGCCACCTCGCCACATGTTCAGGGAGGCGACCTGCTCAAGAAGAATCCCGCGTTGTCGCGTCAGCGCCACGGAGTGAGTATGTCAATCTAATTCTATGTAGCCTAGTAATTCATTTAATCGCTGGGGAGCTGTTAGATATAAGTACCCAATTAAAGCTTCTAAACTGGTAGCTTGTTGATAAATTTCTGGATCTAATCTTTTTGGTTTTCTAAATGTGGCATTACGTCCTCGTTTCAGAATATCTAATTCTGCAGTAGTGAAGTAGGGTTTTAAGTTATGTAAATGATGAGCCTGACTTTCTGCTCTAACTTGGGCCACTACTAGCTGATGATCAGACTGCGATCGCTTCGGTGGCATTAAGTAGTAGTTGCGAATATATAGTTCGTAAACGGCATCTCCCAAATAAGCCCAAGCTGATGGGGAAATTTTTTGAATTTCTGCTGGTTTTAGCATGACGAGATTTAATTGCTGCAAACTAATTACTCTCCTTTATTGCTCCAGCTTTTTTGCTCCCCATCCCCATAGTTAATTATATCCCATATTCCACTCGTCAATTTGTAATATCAAAAGTAGTCATCACTCAACTATTAACTATTTTAATGCTGGATTTAAGTACCCCCACGATTAGATCAGTTAACCAGGGGAAAATTATTTGTTAAGAGCAACTTCAAATCGCACTAACTGTTAACTGTTTCAAGTTCAAACAATCATCCTTGTTGGTATTCATCAGACAAAAACTCAGCTAAAAATCTACAGCATTTATACTGAAATTCTGGCCTCTTTATTCTTTCTTTCTACCTTTCTTGCAAATACTACATCCTGAAGTGGGGAATATCGACTATATGAACTCCTAAACCGCGTATTTGGGTGGGGTTTCTTCTCCACCACCCTAACGGCGAGATTTTACTGGCTTGTGCTGCCCCAGTTGCTGCATCTGACTTTTTGGCTTAAGCAGGCTAAAAGCCTATTCTCAAAGTGGATTCAGTAGAGTTGGAGCATTTGAGTTTAATGTTTCGACTAGAGACAGCTATTGCTTTTTCCTGCTGAAACACCAATTTTTTCAGCTCGTGTATTGAATACTAATCAGACTTGAGCAACTCCAGCCCTGGCCGTCAGAATATGACGGGAGATAACATCTATCTACATCAGATAATTAGTCATTCCTTAGCTTTTTCATTGCTTTTCACATTCTCTAAAGCCTTATCTAGTGAAGATTGCAAAGACAAAAACTTCTCTAAACGAACCAACTTAACGGTTTGAGTTACACGGGGATTAGAAACTATTTGTAAAGTACCTTCATATTGTTGGGTATGCCTTACAAGTTGCACAAGTGCTCCTAACCCAGAGCTATCAACAAAGTCTATCTTGGACATGTCCAAAAGAATATTTTTTGGTCCTTCATCGATCTTTGTCTTCAGGAGTTTGCTAAAAGTTGCTTCTGAGAAAGCATCTAATAAGCCTGTTAGGCGGAATAATTGGTAGTTATCCCCGACTTCGTGAGAGCCTCTGAGGCTAACAGTCAGGTTTAATGGCTTAGGCTCAGGAATAACACCCTCCTAGCTTGATTTTGCATAAGTAAAATATATAGTTTACTTCTTTATATCAAATTTGTCTAGTTGTCAATGACTTGTCTCAAAAGACGAATGATTTTGGTATTCCCAAATTTCCAGACAAAGCCCAATTTCTATTTAGAAGCTTTAACCTTTCGAGCATCTCGCATCACTTGGACAAAGCGTTCAAATAAATAATCAGCGTCGTGAGGGCCGGGACTTGCTTCTGGGTGGTACTGCACGGAAAATAAAGGTAAAGATTTATGTCGTAAACCAGCAACGGTTCGGTCATTCAAGTTGAGATGGGTAATTTCTACCTCAGTAGCTAGAGAATCTGAATCAATCGCAAATCCATGATTTTGACTTGTAATCTCTACTTGTTGCTGTAAGCCTGCTGGGTGATTCAGGCCACGATGACCAAATTTAAGTTTAAAAGTGTCTGCACCTAAAGCTAAACCAAGTACCTGATGTCCCATACAAATACCAAAGACTGGTTTAGATGATTTGAGTAACTCTTTTGTAGTCTCGATGCCTTCCGTAACTGTAACTGGATCTCCTGGGCCATTAGAAAGAAAAATACCATCAGGATTGTATTTAAGAATTTCTGCTGCTGGTGTATTAGCCGGAACAATTACAACTCTACAACCATAGCTCGCTAAACGTCGGAGGATATTTTTTTTCACTCCAAAGTCAAGAGCGACAACTGTAAATTGTTCTCCTCCATAACCAGAAACAGAAGGGCTAAACTCCCAATCCAAATTAGTTGGCTCACACCATTGATAAACTTCTCTAGTTGTCACCTCTTGAACTAAATTCAATCCTGCCATACTAGGGGCAGACTGAACCTTTTCTAATAATTCATTTGGATCTAGAATTTCTGTAGAGATTGCCCCATTCATTACCCCTACAGTCCGAATTTTTCGAGTCAAAGCACGGGTATCTATAGCATAAATTCCGGGAATTTTATGTTCTTTGAGATACTCTGACAAAGATTGAGTAGAGCGCCAGTTACTAGGGCGTGGACAAATATTACGAACGATCGCACCTTTTACCTGTGGCTGAATAGATTCTTCGTCTTCAGGATTTACTCCTGTATTTCCTAACTCTGGATAAGTGAAAGTCACAATTTGCCCACAATAACTAGGATCTGTGAGTACCTCCTGATAACCAGTCATTCCAGTATTAAATACTACTTCTCCGATGGTAGTTCCAGGAGCACCAAAAGATAAGCCTTGATAAGTAGTTCCATCTGCTAGTACAAGTAACGCGGGTTGAGTCGAGATTGACATTTTTATTCCTCTATATAAATTCAGCTTTTAAGGATAACCCCAGATTATCCACTTAGGCTATAGAGAATATATTAAGCTTACGAAAAATGTAGTAGTCACAAGTACAGATTACACTCATTGTTAACATAAGATAAAATTAAGTGAAGTTTTAAATATTACACAAACAAATTTTAAATTTATTAAAAAATTTAGTAGTGATGGTAGGAAATTTTACAACTTTGATAATTCAGGTCAAGCAAAAAGAGCTAATTCCTGAACAAAAACAACAGGTCAAAACAATATTTTATTGGCAAATGCCATTAATATTCCTGGCAACATTAATTTGTGGGGCAGGATTTGGCCTAGCTCATACTGTCAAGGCGATCGCCCAAGAGCATCCAGAATGTTTTATAATTGATGGTGCTGGCAACAGGAGGGATTTAACAATATCAGTCTGTCGTCTGTTCCCAGAAGAATTATCAGAAGAAGTATCAACCTCAAGTACCGTAGCAGGAATATATCAAATACCAATTAAAAGTCGTCGAGGTGGTAGCCCTGTAATTGATGTGACTTTTAATGGCGATCAAACTTACGAAATGGTATTAGATACTGGTGCTAGTTCTACTTTAATCACTCAAGAAATGGCAGAAGCTCTGAAAGTAATACCTTTTAACCAAGGAACTTTTACTTTAGCTGATGGTAAAGATGTAGAATTAGGAGTAGGCATAGTCAGCTCTATTTCTGCGGGGGGTCTAACATTTAATCAGTTTAACGTTGCGATCGCTCCTGCTGATCAAGAATTAGGGTTGCTGGGACAAAACTTTTTTGGTAACTATGATCTGACAATCAAAGAAGATGTAGTAGAGTTGCGAGCCCGTTCAAGTAGTTAATAATATCATGTTCAGATAATTACCCATAACATTGTAAGTTTGGTTAAGCACCCTTGGCAACCCAACAAAAATCTTGGTTTGACTCAAGCAAACCAAAACAATTTCAGAAGAACTTAACTAACTGCTCTAACTTCAACCAAGCAGCCCCACTCTGGATAATATCTTTAGCTTTAGCAATACCTTCTGCATGAGCTTCTAATGGTATAACACCTGCTACCTGTAGGGCTAAAGAACTATTCAAAGCCACGACATCCTCTTGTGCAGAAGTTCCTTTTCCTTGAAGAACATTCTTCAGAATTGTAGCATTTTGTTCTACGTTTCCACCCTGTAAAGCACTTATGGGTACAGAATTTAAACCTAAATCTATGGGATTAACTGTTGTCAGTCGTACTTTACCTTGAGATAAAATAGCGATATCTGTCATACCACCTAAACCAGCTTCATCTAGTTTTTCTCTTCCGTGGAGGGTGATCGCACACTCAACCCCTAATATTCCTAAAGCCAGAGCCATAGTCTCTATTACAGCAGAATTAAACACTCCAATAACTTGACTTTGAGGGCGTAAAGGATTCACTAAAGGGCTTAAAAGGTTAAATACAGTTCGTACTTTTAAAGTACGACGTAAAGGAACTACTGATTTCATTGCGGGATGCCAACCAGGCGCAAACAAAAAAGTAACTCCTACTTCGGATAAAGCAGATATTACTTGTTCAGTAGGAGCGCTTAAAGGTATTCCCAATGCTTCCAATACATCAGCAGAGCCAACTTTACCAGAAGCAGAGCGGTTTCCATGTTTGGCTACTGGCACTCCAGCAGCAGCTACAACAAAAGCAACAGCAGTAGAAATATTAAATGTGGAAGTTCCATCTCCACCTGTACCGCAGGTATCAATAACTGGGTATTGGAAATTCTTCATAGTAATATAATTATCACTATATTCCTTAGTCAAAGATAAAGATTGCAATACTTTTGCCATACCAGCTAATTCTTCAGCAGAGATACCCTTAACTTGTAAGGCAACTAAAATTGCTCCTGACAACACAGGTGGGATTTCTTCTCTTAACCATCCTTCCATTAAATCTGATGCTTGGGAGAAAGATAAAGATTGGCCATCAAGTAATTGTTGCAATAAATGAGGCCATTTATTCACAGAAGAGTTAATTATTGGTTGAGCTTGTTGATTTTGTGGAATAGGAGTAGTCATGGCTAAAATTCAAGATTAATGGTAGTTTTTTAACAATAGGATTGTTATATATACAGGGGTAGGACATCACCTCTGTTAAAACTGCAACCGGTAATGCCCCGCCTCGGTTGCAGAATCTCAGGTTGTTGTCTCAGTGCCACGTCGAGAGTATGTCAATAATCTAGTCAGGAATCCAATAGCTAAAGTTAGGGGCTTGCTCAGTACTTGTGTGCAGCAACGAGTAGGCAAGTCCAACATCTGACCAGACTCAGCTAGATTGTTCTAGCTAGGTTATAGGCCAGAGTGGCAGTTTATACCTTGGGTTCCGTTGCTAGTCATCAGCTATTAAACCAAAAGATTGAACAGACAAGTATGGGTTAAATAATTTTATATTACTCATGTAGATAAATCTAAGGAATAATCTAGCCCATCGTTTAATCTAAAATCTAATTAAGATTTGCAATACAAAATTCAAAAGCTAAAATTATCTTATGTTTAATACCAAATTCAAAAAAGATACCAGCAGTATAATCACCTGCAAAATTATTAAAGGATTTGCATTCATCCTCTCCTCCCAACTCCTAATTCCTAACTTCTAATCGCAAAAACTTTGTAACAATACATTTTGAAATTGATATAACTTTCTCAGGAGCAATTTTATTGCTGAGAACCTGTATAAATGTTTATTTAAGGTGAAAGTTGTAAACAAGGCAAAATGTACTAATTACCAAATCAGAGTGTGACAATTTATTATAGAAGGCTACTATGCTTCAAGGGAAATTGGAGTGAGATACCTACCTCAGGAGCTAGTAGTCTAAAAACTTCAAGCAATTAGTGAACATGATGCAGACAGTAGGTTTTTCAACTCTCATAGCAGAAAGCAGTCAGAAGATTTTTTTTACTTCTGGCTCCTGACTACTAGCTCCTGCTGCCAAAAGCTGATCATAAACTGATTTAATCACAAACTAGACTACATAAACTCAGAAATCTGCAACAAATTATTAACAAACTAGAAAAGCCAGGAGGCATTGCGAAAAATGGAAGCGACATATCCCAGTATCTTTGAGAGTTCAGTTGTAGGAATTTACCAAACAAAACTGAAAGGAAGTTATATTAGCGTTAATGCTAAACTGGCTCGCATATATGGTTACGAATCTTCTACAGAAATGATTGCTGCAGTGGCAGATATTAAACATCAACTTTATGTAAATACTCAGCGATATGATGAATCTACTAGAATTTTACAACAAAAAGGAGAAGTTGTTCAATTTGAATCCCAAATTTATCGCCAAGATGGCAAAATAATCTGGATTTCAGAAAATGCCTGGGTAGTACGAGATGAAAATGGGAATTTTTTATATTATGAAGGATTGGTAGAAGATATTACCCAACACAAACAAGCAGAAGCAGCTTTGCAAGAAGGAGAATAAAAATACAGATTATTAACAGAAAATATTCAAGATTATGCCATATTTATGTTGGATGCAGATGGATATGTAGTAACCAGGAATTCTGGAGCAGAAAGATTTCATAGGTATCAGGCAGTAGAAGTTATTGGTAAACACTTATCTAGTTTTTATCCTCAAAAAGATATTGAAAATCACCAAGTCATTGAGGAATTACAAATAGCTATAAATCAAGGTAAATGTGTCAAAGAAAAAATCTGCTTGAGACAAGATGGAAGCTTATTTAGAGCTAATGTAATTACTACTGCTTTGTACGATCAACAAAAACAACTGCATGGTTTCTTTCAAGTTACCCAAGATATCATTGAAACCAAAGAAAGCGTAGTCATCAAACCTAATACCAATTCCTTATGAAATCACACTTAATATCGCCTGTGTCAGATTTTCCCATCGTAGCAAGAAGAGAAACCCTATAGACTCAAATTGCTCGATAGTCCCTAAGAGCTTTTCACGTAGCTGCTCCTAGTAGGGGCAATTTTCCCATCGTAGGTTTCATTTCAATTCCTGCCCAAATCTTTCTCTGGGGTGAAA
>JAJEAQ010000059.1 GCA_022822685.1 Trichodesmium sp. jk18x7bins.61 | reverse complement strand
CTTTCCCTGGCGGGTGGTCCTCGCTTTTCCGCTTCACCCACATTCTTAACTCAGTTATCCGCTCTGTTCTGGGTTACAGAGGCTGGACTCTAGCCATACACTCCTAGTTGCTAGGAGTTCCTGCTAGAAACGAATCGCACCCAAAGTCAATATCCACTGATTTGTAGTATTTTTTGCTTGTCAGCTAACTTTTCTTAATTGAGGATCAAATACACAGTTAAGTAGAACACCAATTAAGAAACAGTATCATATATCTGAAGTATGGAGCTTTTTTGTATATTACACTACATTTTTTTATATTTGTTGAGGATGATGAAACTTATAACTAGATAATTTATACTTGCTTACTCTTTGGGCTAAAGCCACCGAGATTCTAACTTTATACTTCCCAAAGGAATAAACTCGCCTTACTTTGTAGCTTCTAGCCTAGGTTCCTCCTAAACTGACCAAAGAAAATTTCTTTGGTAGTGGTTAATTTTAGTTGGTTATAACGGACAAATAAAATCCTGATGATATAAGAGGATATCTTCCCGACTCACCCAACCTCAACAATAATTTCACCAGAGTTTGACAAACAGTCTCCTCAAACATAAATAACTACTTTTAAGCATAAATATTTAATCCAAAGAGTTGACAAGCATTTTTGCTAGTTTGTGCTGCCAGACTCTCTAATCTAACTCCTCTAAGTTCAGCAACTTTCTCAGCCACATATTTAACATAAGCAGGTTCGTTGCGTTTACCCCGCTTTGGCACTGGCGCCAGAAATGGACAATCTGTTTCTACTAATAGACGTTCATCATCCACCATTTTAGCTGATTCTTGAATTTGTACAGCATTTTTAAAGGTGACAGTTCCACTAAAGCTAATATAGAAACCTAAGTCTATAAACATTTTGGTTTCTGCTGGAGTTCCTCCCCAGCAGTGCATCACCCCTCTCACAAGCCCTTGATTTTTTTGAAAGTTATACAAAATTTCTGCCATTGAGGTAGCGGCGTCACGACAGTGTATTATTACTGGCTTGTTGAGTTTTTGAGCTATGGTTAACTGCTGTTTGAAAACAAATTTTTGTTGCTCTTGATTGTTTGCTTTGTAAAAATCTAATCCTGTTTCACCTATAGCTACTACTCTGGGATTAGATGCAGCCAACTCTTCAATTTCAGCAGCCGCTGTCAATGTCCACTTATGAGCATCTAAGGGGTGTAAACCTACAGCATAAGAAAGTTCTGCAAAGCGGTCTGCTATAGCTTTAATAGCAGGGAACTCTTGTGGTTCAACACAGGAGTGAACAAGATGAACCACTCCTGCTTGTTGCCAACGTTGGCGGATGTCTTCCAAGTCGGAATTGAATACGTCAAAATTAATATGAACGTGAGTATCAATTAGCTGCATTTGGGATTCAAGTTGACTACTCCCCGCGAAGCGAGGAAAAGGGATTTTCAGGAGTTGTTTCACAACAGGTTAAAAACACCTTTTTCCACATCTACTAGCTGTCACTTGGTCGGAGGAATCTCCTTGACAGCATTTTATAGTGAGGTACATATCCTGCCCCACTACCCAATTCGACATTTCCAATTTCATACCAGAGCATTTTTAGCTCTTACCCTCTGCTTATTCTATCACATTAACTGCCTGGATTCATCCCGCAAAGATTTAAGTGCGAGGCTTTTGCTGGAGAATGCTGGTCTTCTGTCGAGGTTTGCTCAAAAACAAACTTGCTCCTGGGATAAATCCTGCTTGTCGTTATTCAAGCCACCGTTAAAACTTCTATTAACTTTAAAAACGTCATTTTTTTTGTTTTTTGAGAAAAGCTTTAATTTACAGGGTATAAACCAATTTTCCTAATGCACCATTTTAGCTGTGTTAGTCTAGCTACAATAAAAATCAAGCTTATTGTATCATTAGAATGACAATTTATCTGAAACACTTAACTTTGCTTTGCCTCTTTTTATAGAGCTTCAAGGGATAAAAAAAATTGTATGAAATGGGTTTATGAAGCTATAGAATCCTCGCTCTCCATAGATTCTGACTGACTTTTATTAATCAGTAAGTGTTTCTTGTAGTATCTAGCCAACCTGGCCTTTTTCCGAGAGCCATTATTTTTATGTAAAACACCACGTTTCACCGCCTTATCAATTTTGCTATATGCTTTAGACATTCGCTGCTCAACTTCTTGCTTTAATTCCTCTGTGGGATTAGCAGCATACTTTCCAACTGCAACGAAGTATTTCTTCATTAAAGTTTTAACTGCTGACTTATAACTTTTGTTCCGTAAACGGTTGCGTTCAGAAATTTGGATTCGTTTAATAGCAGACTTAATATTGGCCATAGTTAACTTTTTTTAGATTTAATCATGTTAGAAACTTATATACTCCCAAAATCAAAGCTTTTGCTTTACACTCTTATAGGGTATTCCCCAGAGACAGCGTATACTAAGGTACACATCCTGCCACACTTAGCTCTTTATAATAAAAACATTTGCCCAGATTTATCCCACACGGGAATTTTTAGAGTAGGGATTTTTCTAGATAGAGATAACAGTATAGCATTGATTATGAGAATATAGTAATACTTATACCAAATTCAAGCCAGTCACCCCTAGCGGTCGGCTCCGCCTGCCGTAAGGCCAAGCTATTGGGCTGGCCACACCCTCTCGTTGCTGTGTTCCGAGAAGGCCAGCCCAATACCTGACTAGCCTAAGACCGTAAGAGGTCTACGTTATCGGCAAGGGTTTAAGTTCCTACCAGGGGATACTCTGCCAGATAACTGCTCTAGAACTGGAGAGTTAAACACGCAAGCGTGGGTGAAGCTCTTGCTTTCACCGATAGTACCGACTGATAACATTGGCGTTTCGGCGGCAGCCGACATGAAAAGCGAAGCGGCACGTTTCGGCTACTGCCGACATGAAAAGTGCTGGCAAAAAGTTAAGGGAGGGTGTTTGAGGGGGAGTAATCCCCCGCCCCGTAAGGGGACGGCGACTAAAGTCCCTCGCGTCGTTTTTCATCCCGTAGCTGTGGGCGCAGCCTGCCTGACGGCAGATAGCGTACGGGTTTCCTTGCCTCCCGGATTTTTTAGATGAAACTGCACAGACAGGACTGACGCTACATTTTACTCTATTTTAATGTGATCTAATGCTCTTACAGTTTTTCATCCCCTAGCTGTTGACACTGTGGGGTAGTTGATCATATTTTCAAGATGCTAGTGTTGGTACTTCACGCTATAATAAAGAGTAATGGGTGATTCGGAAACTTAGAGAATACTTTTTATTATTGCCCCTAAATCAAATCAGGGTTAGTCAAAGAAAATTGGCGATGAGTTGGATTTTCCAGTCTTGAGCGTCAGTATTAAGCATCCTAAAATAGTTCTAATGTTGCTCCTACTCTCTTGATTCCGAAACTACCCTCTACTAGCGAACTTTATTAGTTGGCATTCCTAATCTCCATGCTGCGAATAATTACTCAGTGGGTAGAGGCACAAGCTGAATTAAGACGCATCACAGAGCGTACCCATGATCATACGGCTATTCACAAAGAGGCAACGGTGCGAGAAATATTACGCTCCGTTAAAGAAAAGGGTGATGAGGCTCTCTTGCACTATACTTCTGAGTTCGATCATATTTCCTTAACTTCAGAAGATTTAAGGGTAAGTGGTTCTGAGTTAGATGCTGCCTATCAGCAAGTGAATAAGGACTTATTAAGTTCAATTCGTTTGGCGGCTAGACAGATAGAAGCTTTTCACCGACAACGAGTTCCTAAGTCTTGGGTTCAATTTGGTGATGATGAAGTAGTCTTGGGCAAACGCTACACACCAGTTGACATAGCTGGACTTTATGTTCCTGGCGGTCAGGCCGCTTATCCTAGTACAGTTCTGATGAATGCTATACCTGCTCAAGTGGCTAAAGTCCCTAAAATTGTGATGGTGACACCACCTGCTCAAGGTCAAAAAATTAATCCGGCTGTACTAGTGGCTGCTCAAGAGGCAGGGATTCAAGAAATTTATCGAATCGGAGGAGCACAAGCAATAGGATCTCTGGCTTATGGTACTAAAACTATCCCAAAAGTTGATGTAATTACTGGGCCTGGTAATATCTATGTCACTTTGGCCAAGAAGATTGTTTATGGTACAGTCGGTATTGATTCTTTGGCTGGGCCTTCAGAGGTGATGATTATTGCAGATTCTGAAGCTAACCCAGTTCATGTAGCAGCAGATATGTTGGCACAAGCAGAGCATGATTCTTTGGCTGCTGCCATTTTGTTGACTACAGACTCCGCACTAGCACGTCAGGTAGTAACAGAAGTCGAACAACAACTTCAGGAGCATCCACGTCGGACTTTGACAGAAAAGGCGATCGCCCATTATGGTGTGGTCGTTGTTGTTGAATCTTTAAAGGCTGCGGCTGAACTGTCTAATCAATTTGCTCCGGAACACTTGGAATTAGAAGTTTCCGAGCCATGGGCCTTACTAGAAAATATCCGTCATGCTGGTGCTATTTTCCTTGGTTATTCGACTCCAGAAGTTGTTGGAGGCTATTTGGCAGGACCGAATCATACTTTGCCCACTTCCGGAGCTGCTCGTTATGCCTCAGCACTAGGAGTAGAAACATTTATGAAACACTCTAACTTGGTTCAATATTCTACTACTGCTTTGCAAAAAGTTGCTACATCTATTGATCTATTGACCACAGCTGAGGGATTGCCCTCTCATGCTAACTCAGTGCGGCTCAGAACAAAAGCTCAGGAGCAGAAGCAACAAGAGTGGGCGAAAAAAGAAAAAAATAGTCAGGAAAATGATGGTAAAAATTTATAAATGATGCAATATGACTCCCGTTCAAATATTGAGATTGCGGGAGATTAATTGCTACTCAATTTACTTCTGCTCGACTAGGTTTATCCGTATAAACCTCAAGTTTTTTCCTTTCTCTAATACTTTTTTATATGGCCTTAAAAACAATTATTGTAGCTCTCAGCAATTCTGACTCAGACATAAATTCACTTTTTCAAGCATTGACAGAACTTCGCTTAGAAGCAGAAACGAGAGTGATTTTATCTCATGTAGTTCCTATGGAAAAGTCTGATTTATATCGAGAAGTTGCTCGGCCTAATTCTGAACAGAAAAAAAATTGATGCTAGGGAATTTGAAGAGCAACTCAAACCCTATCAAGAAAAACTTCCTTGTCTAGTTGAGGTAGAATTTGTTATTGGCGATCCGACTGCAGAAATTATTCGTTTATCTAACATTTATAATGCAGATTTAATTGTGATTGGCAATCGAGGATTAAAAGGTAGAAATCGGATTTTGCAAGGTTCTGTGAGTAGTCAGGTTGTTGCTGAGGCTAACTGCTCAGTTCTTGTCGTTAGACAGAGATAGTAGATTTTTTATCAGTATCAGTCTTGTATTTATACATTTCTAGGAAAACATAAAAATCAACTGCAAATCATCAATAATCTAGTGTAATAGAAGCAATATTTGTATATACAAAGAATCTGCAAAATTATTCACAATAAAGACAGAAAGCAGCGGTCATATGGCATAAGGTTTACCTTTTATAAAGACTGAAAAATATAGCATTTGACAAATTTAAACATAAGTATCAAAATAAGACATAAAATTTCCTAAAAAATAGATTCTCAGGCTATATAAGATCAGATCAAACCAGGAGTATGAAAATTTTTTTAAAGCAATCTATAGCAGTACTGACAACTTTAGGATTATTGATGTTCTCTGAACTGCGTCCAGCAACTGCTAATTTCTTTGATCAAAAAGAAGTCGAGCAGTCTCGATTCATTGCAATTGCAATCCCTCGCGCTTTTGGGCCACAATTGTTGATTTTGGAGCAAAAAACAGATGTCAGACAATGCTGGAGTGAAAGTAGCGATCGCCCTACTTTGATTGATCCTCTGTTACTAAATTTCGACTTTACAGGGATTTGTGGGCGTGCTACTGACAGTAATGGTTATTCAATCCGAATGGCAGGTACTGATATGGCCCTTAGCTATGCTCTTTCTCTACAAATGAGTGGGGGTGATATACGATTGATGGGTATTTCTCGTGTTGATTCTAATGCACCACGACTACTAATTGGCAGAACTTATGGCCTAGCTGATGGATTTACAAAAATTGTGCTTGAGCCTGGCTGGCGTTTTGCTAGAAGAACTTACGAGGGTAAAGAGTTAGGGCACATTTATATTACTACTGACTGGATGCCAACTGAGTTAGAAAGCTACAATTGAATCTTGACATACTCCCGACGTTGTGCTGACGCGACAACGCGGGATTCTTCTTTCATGTGGCGAGGTGGCTCAACATGCATGGGTCAACTTTTATGAGGCGCTTACCCAATTTCCATGCTACATATTCTAATATTTGTCTAAACTGACCAAAAGCTGCATCTGGCCTAGACTTATTCTACCCTGATTTCCCTGAGCATTCATTAGGTAAAAATTGACCATTTTTACCAAGCTTGGCAATAATCGTCTAATTAAATTGGAGACTTGCAAATCTTCAATGAATATATTGGCAGAAAACAAATGA